>CAYRBD010000062.1:0-19091 GCA_964422465.1 uncultured Chitinophagaceae bacterium | reverse complement strand
TTAGGATAAATAGAACGCTGATCTTTAAGATTGAATAAGATAGAAGGTGATCTTTAACCTTTTGCAATCGGGGGATTTAAAGCTTAATCCGGCAGATCATGAGGAATCATAAAAAATATGCGTTCTATAAAATTGATTTATCTTATTATCTTTATCCCCATGCAAAATTCACGTCGAGATTTTATCAAAAAAGCAGCTCTGTTAGCAGGCACAACCGGTGCGCTCAATACACTTCCCCCTTCTATCAAAAGAGCGATGGCCATCAATCCTGATCCCGGAACCACCTTTGAGAATGCGGAGCATGTCGTATTACTGATGCAGGAAAACCGATCCTTTGATCACTTATATGGTACGCTGCAGGGGGTTAGGGGATATAACGATCCCAGGGTTATCAGATTGCCTGATAAGAATTTAGCATGGCTGCAAAGCAATAAAAAAGGACAGACCTATGCCCCTTTCCGGCTCAACATCAAAGAAACCAAAGCAACCTGGATGGGGTCGCTGCCCCATTCTTGGGAAAGCATGGTAGATGCGCGCAACAACGGGCGGTTTGACAACTGGCTGGAAGCAAAAAAATCCGGTCATAAAGATTATCGCAATATGCCGCTCACTATGGGGCATTACGGCAGACAGGATTTGCCTTTTTATTATGCGCTGGCAGATGCTTTTACTGTATGCGACCAACATTTTTGTTCTTCACTCACTGCTACTTCTCCCAACCGATTATATTTCTTTTCCGGTACCGTAAGGGAAAAGCCCAGAGGAGATTCTCCGGCTAATATCCACAATTCCAATGTCACTTACGGCTCACCGGCTCATTGGACTACTTTTCCGGAAAGACTGGAAAAAGCCGGGGTTTCCTGGATGGTATATCAAAATGAACTAAGTCTTGAGGTGGGTTTTAAAGGAGAAGAAGAAGGCTGGCTGGCTAATTTTACAAATAATGATCTGGAATGGTTTTCCCAATATCATGTCCGGTTTCATCCCGCCCATATTCAGTATATGAAAAAAAGAGCGAAAGAATTAGAAGCGGAAATTCCGAAATATGCGAAGGGCGATAAAGAAAGAAGCAAGCGGGAAAGGCTATTGAAACGTATTACCGAAGGCCTGAAAAAATATACCCCAGAAAATTTTAAAAAATTACCAGAATGGCAGCAAAATATCCATAAAAAAGCCTTCGATACCAACGTAAACGACCCTTATTATCACGAACTTGAATCATTACAATACGATGATGAAGGAACAGAGCGGACTATGGAGATTCCCAAAGGGGATGTATTGGCACATTTTAGGAAAGATGTCAAAAACGGGCAGCTTCCGGCTGTTTCCTGGCTCGTAGCGCCTGCTAATTTCTCTGATCATCCGGGCGCCCCCTGGTATGGCGCCTGGTATGTTTCCGAAGTGCTGGATATCTTAACCCAGGACCCGGAAGTATGGAAAAAGACCATTCTTATTCTCACCTATGATGAAAATGATGGATATTTCGACCATATTCCGCCTTTTACGGCTCCCAATCCGGAAGACTCTAAATCAGGAAAATGTTCTCCTGGCATTGATACGACTGTAGATTATGTTACGGAAACCCAGGCCCGGGCTTTAAAGGGAAAGGCCAAGGATCCCCGCAGGGTAAGTCCCATAGGACTGGGGTATCGGGTGCCATTTGTAGTAGCGTCTCCCTGGAGTCGGGGGGGATGGGTCAATTCTCAGGTCTTTGACAATACATCTGTACTCATGTTTTTGGAAAAATTTGTTTCTAAAAATTTAGGTAAAGAAATAAAAGAAGATAACATCAGCCCGTGGAGACGTACGATATGTGGAGACCTTACCTCTGTATTCAGACCTTATACGGGGGAGAAAATCAACTTACCCGAATTTGTCAAAAAGAAACCTTTTGTGGAAAGTATATATAATGCACAGTTCAAGGGCCTGCCAAATGATTATAAAAAATTAACCGCAGAAGAAATAAAGCAGATCAATCAAAATCCCATGGCTTCGTCCCTGCTTCCGCATCAGGAACCGGGTATTCGATCTGCCTGTCCCCTGCCCTATCAGCTTTATACTTCCGGTAATATTCACCCCAATAAAAAGGTTTTTCATTTAACGATGGAGGCCCGAAATGAACATCCGGGAGACCATGAGGTAGGCGCTCCTTTTACAGTATATGACCTGCAAGATTTTGCGGTACGAAATTACGCTGTCCGCAAAGGAGAACGCCTTTCCGATGAATGGGATTTTCGGCAGGATTATCATTTTGATCTGTATGCTCCCAATGGTTTTTTCCGCTCTTTCAAAGGAGGAACTGCGGACCCTCAATTGGAAATTAATTGTGATTATGAGCGAAAAAGAATCAACCAAAAAAAGTTCAGCGGAAATATTGATTTAAAGTTGGCATTGAGCTCCGGCTCGAAAGATTATACCATAGAACTCACTGACAATGCCTACAAAGGACAACCGGTAACAAAAAAAATTCTTTCTGGTAAATCCGTATCGATTCCGTTAAATTTAAAAAGAAGCCACGGCTGGTATGACTTTACCCTCCGGGTAAAAGAAAATGAAGGCTTTGAACGCCGCTTTGCGGGGCATGTAGAAACGGGGGAAGAATCTTTTACCGATCCATATATGGGGCAGGTCGTTTGAAAAATTACTGTTAAATTCCTTCAAATCAGGCAGTTATTAAGGCTGCTAAAAGGTATAATGAAAAAATGGCCATAAATTTGCAGGAGGTATAGAAACAAACGGATGATTGATGAAAAAGTTTTTTATTCTCCTTGTAACCGGGTCAATGGGTATTTTTTCCTGCTTCGCAATGGCCAGTTCGGCTTCGGCCCTGCAAAGCATACAAAAGGATACCTCTGTAACGCTTATTCCCATTTATCTTCAACTGTGGCATGACCGGATTTCTACCGAACAGCAAATAGCCGACCGCTTTGATGGAACAGAAGATCAAACGGTTGAAATCACAAAGGAAGACGAAGCCCTTAATAAAAAGGTTACCCATGCTCTCTTTAACGAAGTAAACCAGATTCGTGCCGGGATTGAAAATTCATCCGAAGACAAACGCCACAAGATATTATACTTAAACAGCGTTTATGGCATGCTGAAAAGGTTTAATGCCGAACGCCAGGATGGAAAATTAGAGGGTAAACTGGCCCCGCAATTAGTAGAAAATTTCTCCGAAATGCTGAAAGCAGATCAAAATGGAGAAAGCATTGCCGGACTGGTGAAAAAAGTACCTTATGAAATCGGGGCAATCAATACCTCTCTGTTTAGCCAAAATTATGGATACAATCAGGCCCGTACATACTTGTTGCGAAAATATGGGAAGGAACATCCGGATGATTTTCTAAACACACTGAACCGCTATTATTCTGATCTCATAAACGAGTCATTTATAGATACCGTAGTTGCCAAAATCGCGCGTACCTATCCGGTGCAGGTTTATAACTATGCTACTTCCTATACCGCCCTGGGGCGTAAAATTCGCCATAGCACCGATTCCCTGGTAAAAACAATTGTGAATATCGGCTCGTCTCCAAGGGCTATCCGGCTGTTGCCTTTTGTGCAATATATTGCAGCCGGCACTTACACGATTCCCGAATTGGAAAAAACTGCTTCAAACGATGATGCCTTTTACAAATTATCTGTAAAAACGCTTATTGATATGAACAAGAAAGTCCTTTCTGACGAGCATCCCATTGGTCTGAAAGCGATGGAGGCAAATGTTAGAAAAAGGGCTATGCGTTATATCAGAATTGTAAATGAACTTCACGAAAGTTCGGACGCAGTGCGTTTTGCAGTATCTAACAAGCTCACTCCCCAGGAAATTTATTATGTTTTGGTAAATGGTCAGGAGGAAATCTATACTTCCAGTTTTGTCGGGTTGTACCACCGTATGATGCAGCGTATGGATCCTCCCAAAGGGGATCAGTTTTTGGTATCTCTGGTATTTGACCATTTTAGGAAATTCATTACCCTTTCGGCTGCCTATAACACGCTTGATCCTTTCCTGGAAACCATGAAACCGGCCAACGCCAGCTTGCTTATGCGCAAATTTGTCAGTGGTCTGGAGAATACATCCGGACTTGAAGATGCAGTGGATGTAGCTGATGCATTCGGCAGTATTAAGGATACCAAACTGCTGACCAGCCTGCAACAACAGGTAAACCTGAATTTCCAGAAAATGGAAAGCGAAAACAATGAAAGAGGAAAAGTTATATATGGTTTGCTGGCTACCCTTTTTAACAGTCGCAATTCTGCAAGCAAAGCCAGCGACTGGGCAGACAAGATGGCGGAGAAATTAAACCTTCCACCCCTGGATTATATTCCCTACAAGGACCTGACCAACAGCGATGGACATGTATATGAAGAGGTTTTCTTTTATGGAGACAAGGATGGATTTATGTCTTACAACAGTTTCATGTCCAGTTTTAGAAATGGAGACTGGCACATTAAAGATACCAAATACTGGGTGAGGATCACTTCAGCAAAGGGTAAGCCGGTTACTATCTTTGCAAAAAAACCCATGCAAACCGAAGATGAAGAGGCAATGGCCGCCCTGCAGGACTACCTGCAAAAGCACAACATCAACCCTACCGTATTTATACATCGCGGACACAGCTACCATGTGAAGGCAACCATTCAGGAATTGCAAAGTTCTGCCAAACTGGTCATGTTAGGTTCCTGCGGGGGATACAACAGCCTTGCCAACGTTTTAAATGTAGCGCCGGATGCACAAATTATCACCTCTAAACAGACCGGCGCAATGGGGGTAAATGAGCCCATCATCCGGGCTATAGAAAGAGATATCCGCGAGGGAAAAGACCTTCAATGGGAAAAAATATGGAAGAATTTAGATTCCTTCTTTAAAGGTTCTCATTATTACGACCTCTTTCAGGATTATATTCCGCCACAAGAAAACCTGGGCGCTGTTTTTATTAAGGCTTACAAAAAGTTAATGGATGCAAAGGCCCCGGTTGAAGCGGAGCCTTCTGTTGATGACGGTACTGAGAATATTTAAAATTTACTTTCCAAGCACTTTATCATAAAACTGCACAGCATCTTTGTGTAGTTTAGTAATGGTATTTTTACTGATATAAACCATGTGGCCGGCCTTGTAAAAAGTTAACTGCATCCGGTCTTTCTGATCCGGTTTCAAATCCATGTGGTTAACTACATATTCTGCTGCAGCAAAGGGTGTTGCAAGATCATAATATCCGCATACTACCCATGAATGAAGGTATTTGTTCTTGATCATGGCTTCATGTAAAGTAGGGGCCACATTAAGATATCTGTTTTGCGGATACTTCCAGGGCCATACGCTGGCCATAGCAGCATAATTTACATCTGTTTTAAAATCAAGTTCATTCCGGATATATTCGTTGAAGGCACCCACAAAAGAGCCACTGATATTAGCATCGCTGGGATCATAGTTGGAGTAGTTGCTCAGAGGATTTACATCGTCTCCCGTGAAACGGCTGTCATAGCGTCCTACGACTTTTCCCGAATCACGGAGCAGCATCTTGAAAAACTGAAAGGCCGGAATACGCATGTTGGCACGGCGGATATACTCTTTCGGCAGGCTCGTATATTGATGTAAACGGTCAATAATTTTTTCCTTTTCCTGTGTACTGATAGAGGTCCCTCCCATGAGTGCATGTGCATATTCTCCTTCAGCAAACGCTTTTACCTCATTGGCAACCTGTTCCACCGTTTTCCTTTCCAGGTCGGCACTAAGTTTCTTATGATACCAGGCCGTTGTGGCATAGGTAGGTAAGAAGAAAACATAAGGCTGATCATTGCCGGATGAAAAGCTGATCGTTTGAAAGTTCAATACCGAGGAAACCAGGATGATTCCATTTAAATACATGTTATATTTACCCTGAAGATAGCCCGATAGTCCGGCTGCCCGGGTAGTGCCATAGCTTTCACCAAGGATAAATTTAGGAGAACTCCATCTGTTGAATTTTGTGGTGTACAACCGGATGAAATCACCCACGGATTTGATGTCGTTCTCATAGCCGTGAAACTGATTCATATCTTCTCCGGGGTTTGCGCGGCTGTATCCTGTAGGAATCGGGTCAATAAATACCAGATCTGTTTGATCCAACCAGGTATTTTCATTGTCTTTTAAATGATAAGGAGGAGCTGGCGAAACGCCTTCATCGTTGAGTACCACCCTTCGGGGGCCAACCGCTCCCATGTGAATCCACACAGATGCCGAGCCTGGCCCGCCATTAAAAGTGAAAGTAATCGGACGATCGTGTTCATCTTTCACATTGTCTTTGGTATAGGCAATATAGAAAATGTGAGCAATAACGTCTTTCTTGCTGTTTTTTACGGGTAAATATCCGGCTGTAGCAGTATAATTGATCGTTTTCCCATCCACCGTTACGGAATGATGTGTCACGCCCTTCATACTCCAGAGGCTATCCGATGATTTTTTGTGATTCTGTGCTGTTTGTTTGTGGTCGGTTTTAGAACCGGTGTTTTTGTGATCCCGTTGCTGACCATAGGTAAGACCGGGAATGGTGAACAAGACAAGTGTCAGTAAAAATACTCCTTTTTTCATCGTACAATTTTTTGAGCAACAAGGTAAACATTTCAGCCCAATTTTTTAGTAAAAAACTCACTTCATTTCAGGATACAAAGGAAATTGTTCCATAAATTTGTTTACTGCTCCCCGAACAGCATCAATCTTTTGGTCGTTGTCTGCATCACATAACAATTCATCTATCCATTCCACAATTTGTGGCATGTGTTCCTCCTTCAGCCCACGCGTAGTTATGGCAGGTACTCCCAGGCGAATACCGGAAGTTACAAAAGCAGAACGATCATCAAAAGGCACCATATTTTTATTGGCTGTAATATCTGCCTTCACAAGTGTACGTTCAGCTTTTTTCCCACTGATATCTTTATTTCTGAGGTCTATTAAAAGAAGATGATTATCGGTTCCGCCGGAAACAATGTGATATCCTTTCTCAACAAATGCGGTGGACATGGCCTGTGCATTTTCGATAATTTGTTTGGCATAGCGCGTGTAATCATCCGAAAGAACTTCCTGAAAGGAAACGGCTTTGGCGGCAATTACATGTTGAAGCGGTCCACCCTGTATTCCCGGGAATACAGCCAGGTTGAGAACGGAACTCATCATTCTTGTTGCTCCCTTTGGTGTTTTCAGACCGAAAGGATTTTCAAAATCTTTACCCATGAGGATCATACCGCCTCTGGGGCCTCTTAAGGTCTTGTGTGTGGTAGTTGTAACAAAGTGACAGTGCTCAAAAGGAGATTTAAGGAGTTTTTTCGCAATGAGCCCTGCCGGGTGTGCAATGTCTGCCATCACCAATGCACCTACACTGTCGGCAATTTCGCGGATGCGTTTATAATCCCAGTCACGACTGTATGCCGAGGCTCCGCAGATGATAAGTTTGGGTTGTTCCTTTTCTGCGATTTTAGCCATTTCATCATATTCAATCAGACCCGTATCCCGGTTGACCCCATAAAAGCAGGGTTCATACAACTTTCCTGAAAAGTTGACCGGGGAGCCATGAGTAAGATGTCCGCCCATGCTCAAATCGAGCCCGAGTATCTTATCTCCCGGTTTTAAAACGGCCAACATTACGGAAGCATTGGCCTGCGCCCCGGAATGCGGTTGTACATTGGCGTATTCCACCCCGAAAATCTCCCTGGCACGATCAATAGCCAGTTGCTCGCTTTGATCTACTATTTCACATCCTCCATAATAACGATGTCCCGGATAGCCTTCTGCATATTTATTGGTCATGACATTGCCCATAGCCTGCATAACCTGAAGGCTGGTGAAATTTTCAGAGGCTATCAATTCCAGACCGCGACGCTGACGCCCGAGTTCTTTATGGATCAACTGGAAAATCTGTTCATCTTTTTGCATATAAACAATAAAATTTGAAAGTAAGGACTAAAATTAAACCCGGCACAAAGGTAATTTATTACTGCAGTATTTTGAACTGATCATAAAATTAGTGTACCTTCGGCTTCCTTTGAAGAAACAAAACCCTTTAGTTATAATAATCCACTTTCTTTCACATGAAAGCAATAATACCCGTAGCAGGTGCAGGTACCAGATTACGTCCGCATACTTATACACAACCCAAAGCGCTTATTCCTATCGCGGGAAAAGTATTGCTGAGTTTTATTATCGAGCCCCTGAAGGACGCCGGCATCAAAGATTTCATTTTTATCATTGGCTACCTGGGAGATAAAATACAAGATTATATTGTAGGAAAATATCCGGATTTAAATTGCCAGTTTGTTCAACAAAATAAGCGGGAAGGTTCCGGGCAGGCTATCTTTCTTACCAGAAAGATGGTTGCAGAGGAGGAAGCTGTCTTTATTGTTATGGGAGACACCATCTGCGAATATGACGTATCAGCTATGATAGACAGCCCTATATCCATTCTTGGCGTTAAAAAGGTAGATGACCCCAGAGATTTTGGCGTTGCCATCATCAACAGAAGAGGTGCCATTACCAAAGTGGTGGAAAAACCGCGTATTCCAAAATCAAATATGGCCCTGGTAGGAGTTTACAAGATAAAAGAAAGCAAAACGCTATTTGGCTGTCTGGAATATTTACTGCAGGAAAACCTAAAATCGCAGGGAGAATACCAGCTTACGGATGCCATCCAGTTAATGATTGAAAAAAAAGTGAAATTCACTTCTCTGAAAGTAAATAACTGGTTCGATTGTGGTAAGAAAGAAACGTTGCTGGAAGCTAACTCTACCCTGCTCAAGAAACAGGATCCCGTACAACTTCCCGAGGCACCATTTGAAAATACCATTATCCTCCCGCCTGTAAGCATTGCAAAAGGATGTGAAGTAAAAAATGCCATCATCGGCCCGAACGTATCCGTAGGAGAAAATTCAGTCATTCAGTATTCTATCGTAAAAAACTCTATTATTGGTTCCTTTTCGCGTTTGAATGATGTGGTACTAAGCTCTTCCATAATAGGAAGTGATGCAAATATTCATGGGCTTACCCAAAGCCTGAATATTGGTGACAATACCGAAATAGACCTAAAATAGCTTATGCAAAACCGGGTTACCACATTATTTGGCATTCAATATCCGATCGTCCAAGCCGGAATGGTGTGGACTGCCGGATGGCGGCTAGCATCAGCCGTGAGTGAAGCGGGAGGATTGGGGATTATTGGATCGGGCAGCATGTATCCGGATGTACTTCGTGAGCATATTCAAAAATGTAAAAAAGCGACATCCACACCCTTTGGGGTCAATATTCCTCTTATTTATCCTGATATAAAGGAACATCTGAATGTTATTGTCCGGGAAGGCGTAAAAATTGTATTTACCTCTGCCGGGAACCCCAAAACATGGACGCCTTATCTGAAAGAACAGGGTATTACGGTTGTGCATGTGGTTCCTGGTTCCAAATATGCCAGAAAGGCGGAAGATGCAGGTTGTGATGCGGTGGTAGCAGAAGGTTTTGAAGCCGGTGGTCATAATGGAAGGGAAGAAACAACTTCTATGTGTCTGATCCCGGCGGTTTGCGAAACCGTACAAATCCCAGTTTTAGCTGCGGGAGGTATTAGTTCCGGGAAGTCCATGATGGCTGCCTTTGCTTTAGGGGCAGAGGGTGTCCAGATAGGCACCCGTTTTGCCGCATCGGAGGAAGCTTCCTCTCATATTCGTTTTAAAAAAGCCATCGTCAACCTTAAAGAAGGAGACACTCTGCTTACCCTGAAAGAGTTGATTCCTGTGAGAATTATAAAAAACAATTTTTTTCAACAAATCCGGGAAGCGGAAAATCGTTGTGCTTCCAGAGAGGAACTACAACAATTACTGGGTAAAAGACGTGCTAAAAAAGGGATATTTGAGGGCAATATGGAAGAAGGAGAACTGGAAATCGGGCAGGTTAGCGCCTTGATTCATGAGATAAAACCTGCCGCTAAAATCCTGGAAGAAATATGGATAGAATTTAGTAAGGAGCAACAACGAATCTCAGGATGGGATAACCTGACTTGATTTTGTATCTTATCCTTTCAACCCATTGCCATATCCAACAAAAAGTACAGCTAATACAATGGTCAAGATACCTGCAATCACCATCCATAAGGTCTTTTTGCTTACCCCCTTCCATTCTTTCAGAATCAACCCCCAGATATTGGCAATTAAGATGATAAAAGCCATGTGCATCACCCATGAACTGGCTCCATTCCCCAGCTTGCTTTCTCCCATTCCATAAAAGAAGAATTGAAGAAACCAGGTAGTTCCGGCGAGGGCAGATAAAAGATAATTGGCCTTTAATGGCGCTTTCTTATCTATGTAATCGGGATATGTTTTATTCCTGAGATTCAAAAAAAGACACCAAACAAAATTAGTGGTCAGTCCTCCCCAAAGCAATACGATAAAAATGACATTATTTTGAAATAAAGGGTTCACTCCACGCTCTACAGCCAGTTGAGCCATTGAACTTCCGGCTTCTATACCATAATTAAAACAAGCGCTTAAAACACCGGAAATGATAGCCACCAGTAAACCCAAACCTATTTTAAATTCCCCGGTTCCTTTTTCTTTTTCTCTTTCTTTCTCTTCTAATGATATTTCCTTATCCTTCATCATACCGGCTCTCCCACATATTGCAATACCTACAATACAAATCAGAATTCCGATTAAAACAAAGTGCCCCCATTGACTATTCCACATCTGAGTGAAAGTAATTTTGCCGGCATGTGGCACAATATCATAATAAACGGCAGGCAACAGTGCCCCCAAAGCCATTGTAAGACCGAGAATGACAGAATTTCCCAAAGACATCCCCAGGTAACGAACGCCTAATCCGTAAGTTAGTCCGCCAATTCCCCATAATACCCCCATAAAATAAGTCCACCACAACGTACTGGCAGGCGTAGCACGAATAATATCCGCAAACCCGGGAACGGTAAGCCATGCAGCCAGGAAAGGAACCAACAGCCAGGAAAAAAGCCCGCCAATGATCCACATGCTCTCCCACGCCCATTTTTTTACGCGTGTATAGGGCATGTAAAAACTGCCTGCCGCAGCGCCCCCAATAAAATGATAAATAACGCCAATGATTATGCCCATGGTGGTTGAATAATTTTATATTTTTTGGACTATCAAGGTATTAAGAATAGTTAAGATTTCCCTCTTAATGACCCTTAATTCTTAATGGTTATATTTTTAAATGGTTTTATTTATTATTTCTCTTGATCATTTATAATATTAAAAGTCTGGCGGAATGTATCTGCTCAAGTCCAAATCAAATTGTTTTACAAAAGGAATAATCGGGCTTATCGATTCGGATAAAGGTTCTTTCTGCCAGGCCTCATGAATGGCTACTGCTGCTCCCAAGGGAGAGGCTCTTTTGTTTTCAGCAATAAACAACTGCCAATCCGGAAGGAAAGCCTGTAAAAATTCTTTAAAAACCTCATTCTTCAAAAAACCACCGCTCAGGTACAGTCTCTTTGTATCACCACAAACGAGTTCAATACTTAACTTTTGAAGGTAGGTAAGGTCAAGCATCATCTTGTAATAAGCTGCTTCAAAAGAATCAAATTTCGAAAAATCAGTTTGAGGAGCGTTGAGATCAGGAAAGGGACCGGTTCCTTTCATTGTCTGAGGATAAAAAGCGGTATTCTCCGATGAATTTATTATAGCCTCTTCAAAAAGGCCTTTTTCAATCCGAATATCCTGATAATATCCTTTTCGTTTGTTAAAATAAGACTCTAATTTCTTTGCCTGCTCATCCAACTCATTTCCTAAAAAGAGTCTGGATGCTGCAATCTTCCGATCCTTATCAAGCAGATAATACAAGCAGTCCTGGAAGTATTTTTCCTCACTTAATATCCCTTTAAAAAAAGGATTTAATGTAATATTCCAGGTGCCGGTAGAGAGCAAGACGAAAGATTTCTGAGTAGTTTTTACAAAGGGTAATAAAGCAGCAGAACTGTCGTGAATGCCAATTCCGATGGCTACCTCTTTGCCTGAAAGATCAATTCGATCTACCGTATTTGCAGATTCTGCATTCGGAAGCAGGTAAGCCAGTCCTTTGTCTTTAACCCAATGATGGTATTCCTTCGTATTGAAATCCCATAACCCGGTATGACAGCCGATGCTGGTGAGATCAGCATGTTTTTTTCCTGAGAAAAGAAAATTCCCGTACTGGGGTAAATGTAAACTTGATTGAACAGCCTTAAATAAATCAGGCTTTTTTTCCTTAAGCCAAAATAACTGTATGCCACTGTTTAGCATATTTAATACAGGCGAACCGGTGGTAATTGAGAATTGAGATTTCCCTCCGAAAATATTGTAAAAGCGGTTTAGAAAGGAGCTATCCAGGGGCTTTAAATAATCATATAAAGGCGTTACAGGTTTTCCTTTATTATCAATATGCACAAGGGAAGCTCCATGGGCAGAAAAGTTAATCGCTTTGAGGTTCAAATTCTGATCTGCCAAAGTATCGTGAAGCTGATTTTTCATCCATTGTGAAATTGCAGCCAGATCCTCACAGTTATCTCCATCTTCATCCTTTATATCCGGTATAGTAGTAGTTACTTCCTTTACGACCTTATATTGCGGGTCAAAAAGGAAGAATTTTTTATGAGTACGTCCGAGGTCGAAAATGGCGATAACGGGATGCATTGGTGTCGGTATTGTTATGGTTGTTTGTACTGTTATGATTGGTTATAGTTATTTTGTAGGGGCTATAGGGGGCAAGGCATGCCTTGCCCCCTATAGCCCTACAATAACGTTTACAATCCTGTCGCTACCGTCTTCTCCCCTCTTTGTTTAATTAATTCCTTACGCACTTTCAGTTCCCGATAGGTATTAACCGGATCCAGAGCAGCCTCTTCCTGCAGACGTGCTTCGGCAATCAACGGACGTAAATCCGTTCTGAAAGCATCCTGTAAGGTCTCCTGAGCTATTACCGGGTCATTCTCTTGTTGCGCTTCTTTTAATCTCTCATCATCCACAATCAGGGCCTGGGCATAAGCCAGCTTAATGGCTTCCACAGATTGTAAAAGATCTTCCAGCGGGTCTTTAATATTGTGACTGGCGTCAATCATCCAGCTTAATTCATTCATGGGCCTGTTCTTGTTCCGCATACCTTCTACCAATTCGTAAAAAATCAAATATAACTGATAAGGTTTGATGCTGCCGGTGGTCAGGTCGTCATCAGCATATTTAGAATCGTTGAAGTGGAAACCGCCCAATTTACCTTCGGCCAGTAGGGTGGAAACAATTTGTTCTATGTTGGTATTGGGTAAATGATGCCCCAGATCCACCAGGGTTTTGGCTCGTTCTCCCAATTTATTTACCAGAAGGAAAGAGGTTCCCCAATCCGGGATGACAGTAGCATAAAAATTAGGCTCAAATGGTTTATATTCTACAAGCATTTCAAAGTCATTCGGCATTCCGTCATAGATATGTTTTAATGAATCTAAAGTGCGTTGTAAAGCCTCACGAATATTGTTTTGTCCCGGGAAAATAGCACCATCGGACAACCATATTGAAAGCACATTAGTTCCTAATTCTTCACCATACTTTACCACATCCAGATTGTGTGCTATAGCCTGTTCACGTACCACCTTCTCCGTATGACAAAGTGAGCCATAACGATAGGAATGCTGCTGATTTTCCTGGTCTTGAAAGGTGTTGGAATTTACAGCATCAAACCGAAGATCCAATTCTTTTGCCAGCTCCCGTATTCTGGTGGCATTCTCCGGAATATCCCAGGGAATGTGTAAAGAAATCGCGCCGCTGGATCGGTTAAGGGCGTGAAGTAACCCGATATCATACATCTTTTCTTCCAAATTCAGAGGCGCCCCTCCAATAGGGAAACGTCCAAAGCGTGTGCCGCCTGTCCCCAACGCCCAACTGGGAATAGCTATTTGAAAAGCCCGTATTTCTTTTAGTACCTTTTCAGTATCAATACCTTTTTCCTCTAATTGCCCTTTTAAAATGTTCCAACGCGATTGGTGTTGTTTTAATTGTTTGTCGTTGGAAGAAGCAATTTGTTCTTTGGATATTTTCATATTCTATAGCTTTTATTTATTTTAATTTTATAGAACACAGATCATTATGATGATTAAGATAAAAGCAGATCATAATCCTAACGGATCATAATGATCTAAATAATCTGCGTTCTATACCTATTTCACTATCGCACAAAGGCCGCAGCCACTCCCCCATCAACATTCAGCACATTTCCCGTACTCTTATTTAACAACCCTCCAACAAAAGCAAATACTGCACTGGCAATATCTTCCGGCAATATTGCTTCATTTAACAGCGTACGCTTCGCATAAAATGCCGGTAATTCTTCTACAGAAATTCCATAAGCCTCTGCTCTGCCCTTTGCCCATCCATTGGCCCAGATATTGCTTCCCTGGATAACGGCATCGGGATTAACAACGTTTACGCGTATGTGATCTTTTCCAAGCTCGGCTGCAAGCAACCTACTCATGTGCAATTGCGCAGCTTTTGCCGTACCATATCCTACGTTATTCGGACCGCTCACTAAGGCATTTTTGCTAACAATGTTGATTACATCTCCTCCAAGTTCCTGCTTTTGCATCACTGCCGCCCCCGCCTGAGAAGTTAAGAATTGTCCTTTTACTAAAACATTCTGCAACAAATCCCACTCCTTCAGAGTAGTCTCGGCTAAAGATTTTGAAATAGACAATCCGGCATTGTTAACTACGATGTCTATTCCCCCAAAAGCCAGGCAGGACCGAACCATCGCTGTTTCAATTTCCTCTTTGTTGGTTACATCCATTTCCACTGTAACGAAAGCATCTTTAGTAAACAGCGTTTCAAATTCCTTTGCGGTATCCTGTAGCCGCTCCTCCTGTATATCGGAGAGTACCACGCATGCACCTTCGGCAGCCAGCTTCTGAGCTACTGATTTCCCAATTCCGCCCCCACTTCCGGTAATCAATGCAATCTTACCCGATAACGGTTTGGGTTTTGGCATCCGCTGAAGCTTGGCTTCCTCCAACAACCAGTATTCAATATCAAAAGCTTCCTGCAGGGGTAAAGATACGTATTCGGAAACGGCTTCCGCTCCTTTCATCACATTTATGGCATTTATATAAAACTCGGAAGCTACGCGAGCCGTTTGCTTGTTTTTAGCAAAAGTAAACATCCCTACCCCGGGATATAAAATGACTACAGGGTTGGGATCACGCATGGCCGGGCTGTTTGGATGCTTGTGATCTTCATAATATTTTTTATAATAATCGCGATAATCCTCAAAAGCCGGAGCCAATTTCTCTTTTAATTTTTGAACATCATCCAGATTCTCTTTCGGAGATAATTGTAAAACGAGTGGGCAGATTTTGGTCCTCAGAAAGTGATCGGGACAACTCGTTCCCATTTTGGCCAAACGCTCCACGTCTTTGCTGTTGATAAATTCCAAAACCCGGTCATCATCAGTAAAATGGCCTATCATTTGCTGTTCTGAAGAACAGAAACCACGTAATACCGGAGCCAGTTTTGCAGCTTGTTCTTCCCGGTGTTCTTTATCTAAAGCAGTTGTTTTCACTCCACCAAAAACAACTTTTCTTTCACCTGACGAAGCTTTAGTGAAGGCATTGTCCAGATATTCTGAATATTTTTCAATAACCTCCAAAGTATTGAGATAGCTTTCATAAGCCGTATTTCCCCAGGTAAAAAGACCATGACCTCCTAACATAATTCCCCGAATATCAGGATTTTCATTATAACAGGCTTCCAGTTGCAACGCCAGATCAAACCCCGGCCGCTGCCAGTCCACCCAGCCCATTTTCCCTTCAAATAATTCTTCATTAATCCTTTTTCCGTCTTTACAAGCGGCAATAGCAATCGCCGCATCGGGATGTAAATGATCTATATGTTTAAAAGGTAAAAAGGCATGTAAAGGCGTATCGATAGAAGGCGCTTTGGAATTCAAGTCAAAGATACAATGATTAAATAGCCCTACCATTTCATCTTCATATTCCAATCCGCGATATACCTTCTTCAGGTTGTGTAATTTATTCAGGTACAGGCCGGCTAACCCGCTCCTTGTTAAGGTACCGATATCTCCTCCCGATCCTTTCACATACATTACTTCGGTATCTTGTCCGGTTAAAGGGTCTTTTTCAGTTACTTTGCAACTGGTATTTCCACCACCGTAGTTCGTAAGACGCAAATCTGCACCTAGTAAATTAGAACGGTATAATAATAATCCTATTTCCTTTTCTGCCGGAGTCTTAGCAGCTGCAGAATCTCCTTCCAGTTTTGCAACCTCTTTTTCATCCCAAAGGTAGCTTACGTGTTTAAATTGCTTTGTTGTTGCTGTCATTATTTCTGTTTTATTCTATTTAACTTAACGAAATTGTTTCACTTCTCCACCTGAGGTAGATTCGTTCACAATGACGAAGATACAAAATGATACTTCCCCGAACCTATTTCAAAGATAGCCCTCCCATTTCCTGAGGAAATGTAGCTTATTCCATTTATTTTATTGATTTTTTTGCCTCCTTCGGTAATATTCTCCATACTTTTAGCAGGAATATATATTGTAGCAGTCGTATTAGCCGGAACCGAAATTTTCCAATCAAATGTGCCATTATTTGTTTGCCATTCACTTTTAATCATTCCATGCACCGAATGATAAGATGCCTCTACATGGTTCAATCCTTTTACCGGATAAGGTTTCATTATTATCTTTTTAAATCCAACTTCATTTGGATCACTTTTTATACCTGCCAGGTCTTCATAAAACCAAACAATTAAATCTCCTAATAACATCACATGGTTCCCTGAATTCATCGCAGGGTTTGCGGTATTCCCGTTCCAGAGCTCCCAAATGGTAGTAGCTCCTTCTTTAGCCATGTACCCCCAACTGGGATAAGTCGTATTAGAAGCTAATTTATAAGCTATATCCGCACGATTATTTCGGGTTAAGGTTCGCATCAATTGTTGAGCGCCTACCAGTCCGGTACTGATGTGTCCTTGAAATTCATTCATAGTTGTATTTACCACCTGCTGAAAAGTCTTCTTATGCAGACTGTCCGGGACAAGGCCGTAAGCAAGAGAAAGCACATCCGCCGTTGCCGTATTATTGGAATAAGCACCAGTTGTATCATTCAGGTATTTTTGATTATAGGCTGATTTCATTTTGACCTCCAAATCTTCAAAGGCTTCCTTGTCTTTTGGTTTATGCAAGAGCGTGGCAAAATGTGCCATCAATTGTAACATCCGGCAATAAGTTGCTGTTCCGAGTAAAGCTCCGGCTGTAAGACGTTCGGGTAAATTGGAATGTATCACGTTCGGGTCCTTAGGCGGCATACACCAGTCGCCATACGTATCTTTATAAAGGATGTAATCTTTCATATATTTATCCTTCATATAAGACAACCATTTTTTCATAGAGGCATAATGCTGCTTAATGGGTTTTAGATTTCCAAACTGATGATACAACATGTTGGCTACCGTAAGATAAGTCCCCGGCCAGGTCATATTATCGCTGTATATTTTCCAATAGGTAGGCGCTACATCGGGAATACTGCCATCCGTTTTTTGTGCATCTGCTATATCTTGGAGCCATTTGGCATATAGGGTATTGTTATCAAAAATAAAACTTTCACCATAAGAGCCAACAGCACGATCTCCCAGCCAGCCCATGCGTTCATCGCGCTGTGGACAATCTGTTGGCATTCCACGGTAATTGCCACGTATTCCCCAAAAGGCATTGTGATAAACCTGATTAATAGTTTTATTAGAGGTTTCAAAGTGTCCCGTAGTAGGTAAATCATCATAGACCACTCTTCCCTGAATATCTGAGGATTTTAGTTTCCCCGGATAACCTTTCACCATCACATAGCGGAAGCCATGATAGGTAAAATGTGGTTCCCATACCTGCTTTCCATTTTTCATGATGTAATGATCCGTTTGTTCCGCACTTCTCAAGTTGGCAGTATAAAGGCTGCTATCCGGGTTTATCCTTTCGGCAAATTGCAGGGTTACGGTATCTCCTTTTTGACCGTCCGGGATGGAAATCCTGGCCCATCCGACCATGTTTTGACCCATGTCCACCAGATATTTTCCATTTCCCATCGGAGTAACTGATTCCGGAGAAAGCGAATCCATCACGGTAATCAAAGGGTCCATCTGTGCTTCCACCGTGGCACAAGGCGCTGAAACCTGTTGTGCTGACAGCCATTTGCTATCGTCAAATCCCGGTGTAGACCAACCTGGCATCTCCAGCAAGGCATTATAGTCTTCTCCGTCAAATTCATTATTGGCCACCACCGGGCCATGAGCGGTTACTTTCCATGTAGAATCACTTATTATTTTTTGAACGGAACCATCTTCATAAGTAATTTCCAATTGCAACAGCATTTTGGGGAAACCGAAATTCATGATTGGGGGTATTTGATCCACTTGCCCATAGCGCATTGAGAAAAATCGTCCATTTCCAAGTATGGTCCCTATCACATTCTCCCCTTTCTTAATACCCTTGGTAACGTCATACGTATTATAAAATACCCGCTTATCATACTGTGTCGGATCCGGAGATAATTCGGCATTGCCTATTTTTTCCCCGTTCAAATAGAATTGGTAAATACCTAATCCTGAAATATAAACGACCGCTCTTTTTATTTCTTTATTAGTTTTAAACGCTTTTCTGAAATAACGGGCAGATAAACGTGTATGGGGGGAATCCGGCGCCTCCCAAGAAAAAGGACTGTCCAATCCCGTCCAATGGGCGTTCCAGTCTGTTGGATTTAAGAGCCCTATGCCCCAATGGGCTATTTTAGACTCGGTTTCTTTTCCTCCGTTAGTCCATATTTTTACTTTCCAGTAACAATCTTCACGACTTTTCAGTGGTTTGCCTGCATATTTTATCCCTACAGTAGAATCGGAAGCTATTTTTCCAGAATTCCAAAGGTCTGCGCTGTCTTTTTCGAGTAATCCCGGTGAGGAAGCTACTAAAATCTGATAGGCCGTTTGCATTACGTCCCGGTCATTGGAAGCAATTACCCAACTCAGGCGAGGGGGAGTGATATCAATGCCAAGGGGATTGTGAAGGTACTCGGTACGGAGGTTGTGGA
>CAYRBD010000061.1:0-19152 GCA_964422465.1 uncultured Chitinophagaceae bacterium | reverse complement strand
TATATATTTGGAGGAGTTGTGTATATTTGGGAGTTGTGTATATTTGGGAGTTGTGTATATTTGGGAGTTGTGCGGATCTTCTATAACGACTATCAACACATTCCGACTTTTTGAGGACATTGACAAAGAAAAATACTGGACATAGTTGGGAGGAACAAGGATTTAATGAAAAAAGTGCTTTAAATGTTAAAGGGGGAGAAGAAGATGGTTATGACTTTTTTGTTAACATCGACAATGTTCATTTATTATC
The DNA here is from genome assembly GCA_964422465.1 of uncultured Chitinophagaceae bacterium. Classification (GTDB taxonomy): domain Bacteria; phylum Bacteroidota; class Bacteroidia; order Chitinophagales; family Chitinophagaceae; genus FW021-bin31. The sequence goes on along the minus strand of CAYRBD010000061.1, from coordinate 18,902 downwards.
TGAAATAAAGCCTTTAAAAAATACAGATGTACAAGTTGTACAAGCAAAGTACAAATTTGGTCTTGTTCTTGTAGGCCTAGCTTTATTAAATGAAAGCAACAGCAAGGAAACTAAACCAGACGACGAATACGAATCAGACTCTATGTTCTCCACAATACAGAAAGTTTCAAAAGCTGTCTCTCCAGTTATAATACCAATGATTGACACATTGGGTACATTAGAAACTCAAGACTTGGTATCAGCAATTCCTGAGGAAGTAGAATAGTTGTACAAGCCAACCAGTTTGGCCTCAGCTACGTAAACATATCCGTTTGAACTTTTTTTGTACATTTAGCGTGTTGGCTTCGATAAAATATTAAGGGTAAAACTGGGGCTACATCAAGCCGTAAACCTTTACCTGTAATGCTGTTAGAAAACCCTAAGGATGGACAAAGCATTAATTATAAAAAATATCTGTGAACTTTTGTTGGACAATAGGAGAAAAGATTGTGTTGATTTCGCGAATACCCATTATCCATTCCACTTCAACCCTACCTCCAAGCGTGGGTATTCAAAATATCAAATGTGCAGGATTTTTATCAGAGATGGCTTTATAGACAGGTATTCTGGTGACAGATTGTTATTTCCCGGGCTTATAAAATTACTAACAATTGAAATCCCTGAAATTTTTAAGTACCAGAAGAATTGGAAAATGACGGAAACCCATTTAATTTATTGGGAATTATTTCCAACAATTGACCATATAGTCCCAGTTGCAAGGGGTGGACAAGATAATGAAAGTAATTTGGTGACAACTTCAATGATTCGTAACTCCGCTAAATCAAATTGGACAATAGAACAACTTGGATGGAAACTGCATGATAGAGGGCAACTTAAAGATTGGGATGGACTTATAAATTGCTTCATGTCGCTAATTAAGAAGAATGAAACTTACAGTAGAAATAAATATATAATGGATTGGACAAAGGCTTTAATCAAAGCAAAACGTAATTGAAGGGTAAAACAAATTAGAAATAAGGTATATCCTATCTATCCGAACCAATACAACATTTCCAATCAGCTAACACAGTTTACCTTTGTTGTATTTGTCAAGGACATCTTTGCTCACAATGAAGATTCTTGCTGCACTCAACCACCACATTTTAATCAGAGTAAGTTTTGCAAGGCAGAAATTGCAATATCAATTTCTTCTTCCGTGGTAAACCGACCCAGGCTAAAACGCAAGCTTTTTTTAGCCTCTTTCTCACTGAGCCCCATAGCAACCAATACATGCGAAGGTTCCGGACGGGCCGAAGTACAAGCCGACCCGGAAGATACAGCAAGGCTCCGGTTCACAACCTGGATCAAATCATTCCCTGCATAGTCTTTAAAAGTTATATTTGTAACGTTGGGCAAACGATTTTTAGGATCACCATTTATAGCCACTCCCCCGCTGGCTAATACAGCCCGTTCCAGCTTGTCTCTGAATCCGGAGATTCGGTTATAATCTGCATTCCCTTCTTTTTCTCCTATTTCTGCAGCTTTTCCAAAACCTACAATACCGGGGACATTCAACGTACCGGATCGGAAGCCATTTTCATGTCCTCCCCCGTCTATTTGAGGCTGAACCCGTGCCCGCGGCTTTTTCCGCCTCATAAATAAGGCGCCCACCCCTTTTGGTCCATATAATTTGTGACCGGAAAAGCTCATAAGATCTATTCCATCCAAATTGACCTCTACCGGGATTTTCCCCACAGCCTGCGTTGCATCAGAAAAAAACAGACAGCCCCGTTCTCTGGCCAGCCTGCTGATTTCCCGAACCGGATGTAACAATCCGGTCTCATTATTGGCGTACATCAATGCTACCAGGATGGTTTCTTTTTTAAAGGCCTCTTCTAACTGTCGCATATCAATATGTCCTTCCTGATCTACCGGAAGATAGGTTACCTCCGCCCCCCTTCTTTCCAAAGATTTACAAGTATCCAAAACAGCCTTATGTTCTGTTTCACAGGTTATGATATGATTTCCTTTTCGGGTATATAATTCAAAGACACCTTTTATAGCCAGGTTAATCGCTTCTGTAGCCCCGGAGGTAAACACAATTTCTCCCGGCTCTGATCCGATAAGATGAGCAATCTGTTCCCGGGCTACCGATACGGCTTCTCTCGCTCTCCATCCATAAGAATGGGTATGGCTGGCCGCATTCCCAAAATATACATCAAAGTATGGCAGCATGACTTCCACCACCCGAGGATCGCAAGGAGTAGTCGCATTATAATCCATATAAACAGGTAAACCGGTCATTTGCATTTGTCTTGGGCATCCACAACGGCAACGGATACCATGTTTACAATCTGCCGTACCGTGCTGCCCAGTTGCAGAATATGCACCGGCTTGTTCAGCCCCATCAATATCGGACCGATGGTGTCAAAACCGGCAACTTCCATAAGCAGGTTATAAGCAATATTTCCGGCAGCCAGGTTGGGAAAGATCAATGTATTTACACCTCCTTTTATTAGATCACTAAAAGGGTAATTATTATTCAGAACCTCCGTATTAAAAGCCATAGAAGCCTGTACCTCCCCATCCACTACAAGATTTGGCGCCTTTTGCTTGACAATTTGAACGGCATCTCTCACTAACTTTGCTTCCGGTGTAGCACTTGACCCAAAATTAGAATAAGAAAGCATAGCAATGCGCGGGGTGATGTTAAACTGCCTGACTTCCTTGGCTGTCAGCAGGGTAATATCGGCAAGTTCTTCTGCAGTGGGGTTAAAATTAACCGTTGTGTCTGCCAGAAACAAAGGCCCTTTTGGTGTCAGCGTAATGTACATACCGGCAACACGCTTAGCGCCTGTCTCCATCCCGATAATCTGCAGCGCAGGACGAATGGTATCCGGATATTTTCGGGTAAGCCCTGAGATGAGGGCATCTGCTTCACCGGTTTCCACCATCATGCAACCAAAATAGTTGCGGTCACGCATGATTTTCCGTGCTTCATATAAATTAAAGCCTCGCCTGGCCCGTTTTTCAAAAAACTTCTGTCCAAATTCCCTTCTTTTTTCTTTGGTAGAATCACTCCGGGTATCAATTATTTGCACTCCCTCCAACTCAATTTTGTTTTCATCAAGCAAACGATGAATTTTCTTTTCTTCCCCCAAAAGAACGGGAATAGCAATGCCTTCATTACGGGCGACCTGAGCAGCCTTAAGTACCTTTATGTTATCTGCTTCTACAAAGACAACCTTCCTGGGGTCTTTCCGCGCCTTGGTGCCTACAGCCCGAATAATGCGGTTGCTGAGTCCCAATCTGTTTTCCAGATCCAGCACATAGGCGTCCCAATCTGAAATTTCCTTCTGCGCCACCCCGCTCTTAATAGCAGCTTTTGCAACAGCCGGCGATACCGTACTGATAAGCCGTGGGTCCAGGGGTTTGGGAATAATATATTCGGGACCAAAAACCAGGTTTTTTTCATCATACGCCATGTTAACAATCTCGGGTACCGGCTGTTTAGCTAAGTCCGCCAACGCCTTCACCGCAGCAAGCTTCATTTCCTCATTTATCTGAGTAGCCCTCACATCCAGCGCACCTCTGAAAATATAAGGGAAGCCCAAAACATTGTTCACCTGGTTGGGGAAATCCGAACGCCCGGTAGCCATTATCAGATCATTGCGAGCCTCTACTGCAGTTTCATAGGCAATTTCAGGATCAGGGTTAGCCATAGCAAAAACAATGGGCCTTTTTGCCATCCCCTTCAGCATCTCCGGGCTCACCAGATTCCCTGCACTCAAACCAATAAAAACATCAGCCCCCTTCATGGCTTCCGCCATTGTCATTTTCCCTTTTATTGCAAAAGGTTGCTGTAAAGGAGATAAATCACGCCGGTCCTCCGACAGCACCCCCTCCTTGTCAAACATGATAATATTTTCCGAACCGGCCCCCAAAGAAAGATAGAGTTTCACACAGGAAAGAGCCGCAGCTCCTGCCCCGCTTACCACAAACTTTACCTTATTGATCTTCTTCTTTACCAGTTCCAAGGCATTTAGCAGAGCGGCTGCTGAAATAATAGCAGTGCCATGCTGGTCGTCATGCATGACCGGTATGCTGAGCTCCTTCTTTAACCGGTCTTCAATACCAAAGCATTCGGGACTCTTAATGTCTTCCAGGTTAATTCCTCCAAAGGTAGGTTCCAGCGCCTTCACGGTTTTCACAAATTCATCCGGGTCTTTAATATTTAATTCAATATCAAAAACATCAATATCTGCAAATATTTTAAACAAAACCCCTTTCCCCTCCATCACAGGTTTGCCGGCTTCCGGCCCAATGTCTCCCAGCCCCAGCACCGCCGTGCCATTGGTAATAACGGCAACCAGGTTCCCCTTCGCCGTATATTTGAATACATCTTCCTTGTTTTTCTGAATCTCTTTACAGGGAATGGCCACACCTGGAGAATACGCAAGGGACAGATCCCATTGGGATTTGGTATTTTTTGTGGGAATAACCTCAATCTTACCGGGCTTTCCCCTCGTATGGTAATCCAGGGCATCCTGAGGGTTGATCTTTCGAGACATGCTTTACAGGTTTACGTTTAGATAGTATGCAAGGTAAGTAAAGTTGTCAAAATCGGGGATTTAGTTAATTTTACCCCAAAAAAGAATATGATACAGCGCATTCAAACCGTCTATCTGTTTCTCGCCGCCCTTTTGTGCGCCTTCATGGGTTTTTACAACCCGCACCTGTGGCGCGCCCGTCTCGTAAACAGTACTTATTCTTACTTTACCGGGCAAAGTGATTACCGCTATTTTGTTTTGACCATGATTGTTTTCTTATTGGCTCTAATCTGTATTTTTTTATTTAAAAAAAGGCGATTACAATTGCGACTGACAATCCTTGATTTATTGTTTTCTGCGGGCTTAATCGTAGTTCAGTATTTTTTAATTCAAGGCAAAGAAGACAGCCTGATCAATTCTCAAATGTTAGACACCTCCACTTATCTCCCGGCTGCCTTTATTCCGATACCCGTTGTTATTCTACTATTTCTGGCCGCCCGGGGAATCCGAAAAGATGAGAAACTAGTGCGGTCGCTGGACAGGTTAAGGTAAAAAATAAAATTTGTCGGGCTGACTCTTCGATTCTTATTAAAAATTATTACCTTTGCAAACCAAATTTTAACGAAATGCCCAAAATGAAGACCAATTCCAGCGCCAAAAAGCGTTTTACGCTGACAGGCACTGGTAAAGTGAGAAGAAATAAAGCATACAAAAGCCATCTGCTTACAAAAAAAGCAACCAAGAGAAAGCGTAACCTGCGCAAGTCTGCTCTTGTTCATTCTACCAATGAAAAAATGGTAAAAAGGATGCTGTGCCTTCGTTAACTCCTCTATTTAACTCGTATTTGAATTTTTAATTTTTATAAGATATGCCACGTTCAGTAAACTCAGTTGCCTCCAAAGCCAGGAGAAAGAAAGTTTTAAAACAGGCAAAAGGTTTTTATGGCAAGCGGAAAAATGTATATACCGTTGCCAAAAATATTGTTGAAAAAGGACAGACTTATGCCTATGTAGGTCGTAAGCAGAAAAAACGCGACTATCGTGGTATCTGGATCGTTCGTATCAACGCCGCCGCCCGTGCCGAAGGTCTGACCTATTCCACGCTCATGCATAAGCTACGGGAGAAAGAAATAGACCTCAACCGCAAGGTTTTGGCCGATATGGCTATGAATGAGCCGGAAGCCTTTAAAAATCTGGTGGCCTCGGTGAAATAATTAAACTTATTCCCCTAAAATTGAATCCCCTTATGCAAGGGGATTTTTTATTTTTAGCAGACTCATTAATTCAGGCTTCTGAAATCTACCGGCACCAGTTTGCTTACTCCCGCCTCCTGCATGGTTACGCCATAAATTACATCTACTGCGGCCATCGTTTGTTTGTTGTGGGTAATCACAATAAACTGGGAATTTTCGGAGAATTTTCTGATCATATTGGTAAATTTATCCACATTAGAATCATCTAAAGGGGCATCCACTTCATCCAATATGCAAAAAGGAGCCGGCTTGATCAGGTAAATGGCGAAAAGGAGCGCCGTGGCGGTAAGGGTTTTCTCCCCTCCCGATAGTTGGGTAATGGCCGTAGGTCTTTTTCCTTTGGGTTTGGCAATAATTTCTATATCGGTATCAGCCAGGTTATCAGGGTCAGACAACAGCATATCGGCTTCGTCTTCTTCGGTAAAAAGTGTTTTAAAGACCTTAATAAAATTTTCTTTTACTTTATTAAAAGTATCCAGGAATTTTTGATTGGCAATATCTTCCACTTCCTGAATAGTAGCCCTTAAAGATTCCCGTGCATTAACCAGGTCTTCCTTTTGGGTGGAGATAAAATCATAACGCTTTTTCATTTCCTGGAAAGCTTCAATCGCCGTAGGGTTGATCTCCCCCATGTTATCAAGTCTTTTTTTGTATTTATCTGCCTTCGTTTTCAACTCCTCTACGTTCTCTTCTCCTTCTCTGTCTTCATCCAGTATATCATCCAGGTTCACTTTAAATTCCACATCCAGGCGTTCCTTCATCCCTGCCAGTTGGAGTTTCAGGGTATTAACCTCCTCTTTTAATCTACTTAGCCCGTCATCTACGTCTCCTTTTTCCCGCTGCATCAACCGGAGGCTTTTTTCTACTTCTCCTACTTTGTTTTTAAGGTTGTTATAATCCTGGTCACTTTCATTCAGTTTTTGCCGCTCTGCTTCCCGCTGAAAGGCTAGTTCCTGAAGCAAGCTTTCTGTTTCCCTGATTTTTTCTTCTGTAGCGGTAATAGATTCTGCTGCCTTCTCCAATTCCAGTGTATTGGAGGTAATTTGTGCATTTAGTTCATTGAGCCGGCTTTGCTTGTACTCCACATCCTGCTTAACAGACCGTACCAGGCTTTGCTGCCGGGTAAACTGCAGGTTCATTTCATTGTATTGGTTGCTGGCCTCATTAAACAAATGGTCGGCCTCCATAAATTCCTTTTCCGCTTCTTCTATCACCTCGCGGGCCCGCGCCATTTTCTCTGAAAATTCAGATAGTTCCTCCCGCTGGCGATCCACCAACTCGTGGTTGTCCTGTAACTTATCCCGCATTTCCTCCAGCCTGTTTTCATTGGATGCAGTAAGGGACTTTAAATTCTCAATCTTGTTTTGTACTGAGAAAATTTTATTTTGAAGTTGGTTGATCTGCTCTCTCCCTTCATTCAGCCTTTTCTCATTGAGTTGGTCATTGAGGCCGGTTACGGTATTTCGTTTTTCACCAATTTGTTGCTGTAAGATATCCGTATCTTTCTGCATTTCGGCGATAACCGCTTTCAGCTTTTCCAGGTTCTTGGACCGGCCCAGTTTATTTCCCTCAAATAACCCGGTTGATCCGCCCCCCAAGCTGTAACGGCGACGATGAAGACGCCCGCTTTTTTCAACAATAACCATCCCGGGATTTTGTTGAATTAACTCTTCCGCCTTGGAAATATCTTCTGTAATAAAAACATGCCCAAGAAGGTGTTCTACCAGGCTTTTATATTTTTCATCGGTTTCTACTACATCCATAGCATAGACCAAATTATCCTCCTTTACCGGGCCTTCCTGTTCTCCGGAACGGTCAAAATGGTCCAAAAGGAAAAAATTAGCTTTCCCTTTCTTATTTTCATCTAATAACTGAACAGCGGACACAGCATCCTCGAGTTTATCTACCACATAATAATTCAGATAAGCCTCCAATAAACCCTCAATAGCCGTGCGATAATCTTCCTTACAAAAGATAACATCCGAAAGCACCGGCGCCTTGGTGTTCCACTCTGGATTTTTCTTCAAAAATTTGATGCTGTCAGGATACCCCTCCAAATTGTCCACCATGGATTTCAGAAGGTCATGTTCATTTCTTCTTGCATCCAACATGCGCGTCTTTTCCATTAGCCGGGTACGTAATCCCTCAATGTCGGATTGGGTGCTCAGGATATTTTCCTTTGTTTCTTCCTGATGCTGGATAAGTTTTTCGAAATCCGTTTTTCTTTCAGATAATTCCTGCTCCAGTGCTACTTGCTGCGTGTCCAGTTCGCTCACCTCATCCCGTCGCATGCCATTTTCATCCTCCAGCCTGGCGATGGATTGCTGCAAATTCTGAATGGACGTTTCTGCCACAGCAGTCTTCTTTTCAACATCAAACTGATGTTGTTGTAATCTTTGCTGATCACTTCTTGAGGATTCTCTTTTTGTCTTTTTCTCGTTATAAACCGCCTGTCGTTCTTCTCTGATCTTCCTGAGCGCCTCCAATTGAGCCGTCAGTTCGGCCAATTTACCTTCTTCTTTTCCGGCCTGTCTGGTTCCGGCTTCCAGATTCTCTTTCAATTCATTCAGTCTTTCATCCGCTCCCGAAAGAAAAGCTTCTATCTGGCTCTTTTTATCCCGGGAATAAGAAAGACGTTGTTCTGCCAGCTTCTTTTCATTTTCTTTATCCCTGATGTTGTCCACCAGGCTGTTAAAGGCTCGTTGCATCTCTTGCAAAACGTGCTCCTTCTCTGCAAATAGCAACTTCAACTCTTCAACCTCGGCATCCGATTTGGAAATACGGGTCTCCAGTTGGGTTTTCTTGTTTTCTTCTTCCTGCTGCTGCTCACTCAGGGTTTTGAAGGTTTGATGAAACCCTTCCATAGAGGCCTTGGCCAGTTCAATGCTGACTGCTTTATACTTCTTCTTAAGTTCATAATAACGTTCTGCCTTACGCGCCTGGCTTTCAAGGGTTTTGAGATTGCCCTGAATCTCAAACAGAAGGTCCTCAATGCGGCTGATGTCCTGTTCCGTGGCATTCAGTTTGTTTTTAGCCTCTTTTTTCCGTGTTTTATAAATAGAGATACCGGCGGCCTGCTCCAACATGCGCCGGCGGCTGTGGTCTTTATCCTTTATAATCTCATCCACCATTCCCAGTTCAATAATGGCATAAGAGTCGGTACTGATTCCGGTATCCAGAAAAAGATTATGAATATCTTTCAGCCTGCAGGTTACATCATTCAGACGATATTCGCTGTCTCCATTTTTGAAAAACTTGCGGTTGACCGTAACGGTGGTAAATTCCGTAGGCAATATATTCCGGGTATTTTCAAAAGTGAGCGACACCTCCGCCAATCCGCTGGCAGAGCGGGACTTGGAGCCATTGAAAATTAAGCTTGCCATTTTATCGCTTCGCAAAGCGCTGATCTTGTGCTCCCCGATGGCCCAGCGGATGGAGTCAATGATGTTGCTTTTTCCGCAGCCATTGGGACCTATTACACCGGTTACGCCCTTGTCAAAATGCAAAACCGTCTTATCTGCAAAGCTTTTAAAGCCCTTTATTTCCAGAGTTTTTAAACGCACAATTTCAATTTTAGAAGGGTGTAAATTAATACAAAATCAGCCCTTCAGCTTCTTAATTTATTCACAATTGTGGAAAAGATTATTTCACTTCAATGATTGTAAATCCCTTGTTTTCCGGATCAAGCTGATGGTACAACGTATCTATGAAAACCCGGCCATAGGCAGCATAAAAGGGCAGGAGGTTTTCCACGCGCTCCTGCAGCCCGTTATGGGGGAACAGTTCTTTTTTCACGTTTCTGATCAAATCAGACTGCCAGGCAAACTTGTTCTTTTCGGCCCGTAGGAATTTATGTTCCAGCTTACCGATTGAGCGAAGCGCTTTTGTCCGCTCTGCTCCCACCGAAGCCTTGAGCGTAACATCAATATTTTCCGCCTTCCGCTCCAATTTCTGATAAAGAAGCTCTACCTCCTGATATTCTTCTTTTAAAACCAACTCTTCGCGGGTGTTCTTTTTTACAAATTCACCAATTAGCAATTCGGTATCCGAAAAAAGGTCTTTGGGCTCCAGTCCAACTTTCTGCAATCTTTTTACCGATTTATCGTCCGCCCAAAGCGCCGAATTACGGAGCACCAAAAGCGGAAAAGGAACCTGAAAATGAGCAAAAAGCGCTTTCAATTCCATCCAGTAAGACAACTCGCCTCCCCCTCCGATAAAGGCAATATTGGGTAAAATTGATTCCTGGAGGATCCCTCTTAATATGACATTGGGGCTAAACCTTTCGGGATGAGTATTCAACTCCGCTTCCAACTGTTCTTTATTAAAAACAAGTTCCGTGTTTAAAACTTTCCACTGCTCCCCTTCCTTAACCATGCGCTCCCTCAGTTGTTCCTCCAAGTAAAAAAGGTTAATTTCTCTGGGCGTAGCCTGGGCATGGTAATGCTTTGCCAGTTGCTCCCCGGTACGGTTTACAATTGGAAAAGAATTTTGCTTCAAAAGTTCTTCCCGCATTACAGGTAAAAGGGCACGTTTAAATCCGGGCGTATCCGCATTAATGATGAGCAATCCAAATCTCCCGAATAAAGCATTGACCAGATACAGGGTAGCCGTCTGAATGTCCGGATGCTCCAGATAAGCTTCTCTGACTAAAGACAGGATTTCGTTTGAAAATTCATTATTCCCCAGCGCTGAAGCTATTTCATCAATAAGTTCCACTAGGCCCTCCGGACGCATCCTGCCTACCGCCCCCGACTGGGTCGTTTGCCAGCGGTAGGTCTGTCCATACAAGTTAACGGTTCCCAACTCCTCCAGATCGTTATCTTCACTGCCCATATAATATACAGGGACAAAATTATAGGCCGGGAATTTTTCTTCCAAAAATTCAGCCAGCTTAATAGCATGGATTATTTTATATACAAAATAGAGATACCCTGTAAACAGGTTGGGTTGATGGGCCGTGCAAACGGTAAAGGTCGTTTCTTCGGACAACAATTGAATATTTTTCCGGACAACTTCTTCTGCCTGTAAACCTGAATATGCTTTTTCCAATTCATTCACCAACAAACTACGGTCTATCGGCACTGCTTTTTTAGCTGCAATTATCTTTTCAAAATCAGGCTGGTCAGGTGCATATTCATAGAAAGGTCGCAACCTGGCATCTCCCTGCAGATAATCCACAATGAGTGTAGAAAAATATCCGGTATCTGCATAATCAATCTGTTCTGTTTTACAGTGCATTGGTAACGGGCTTATTATTTTTGCCAAATTTACGTTAGTTCTGGCGCATCATGGCTCTTTTTGCATTCCGGGGAGCCATTTTACGTTTAAAGAATACCCGTTCCTTTGGAATAGGCGGCCAACCCTGTGAGAGGTGGGTAATCAATAGAAAGGTCAACTTTCCTTTTCTCCGAGTGAAAACAGGGAATCCACAAATTCCCCGGCATTGAAAGGCTGGAGGTCCTCCATTTTCTCACCAATACCGATGTATTTCACGGGAATCTTAAATTGATTCGCAATAGCTAAAACCACTCCGCCTTTGGCGGTGCCGTCCAACTTGGTAATGGCCAGGGAAGTTACTTCCGTGGCAGCCGTAAACTGCTTTGCCTGTTCCAAGGCATTCTGCCCGGTAGAACCATCCAACACGAGTAAAACCTCATGAGGGGCATCGGGAATCACCTTTGCCACCACTCGCCGGATTTTGCTCAACTCATCCATAAGATGGATTTTATTGTGAAGCCGACCCGCGGTATCAATAAGGATAATATCAGCGCCTTTGGCCTTTCCACTTTGAACGGTATCAAAAGCAACAGCTCCGGGATCAGAACCCATTTTATGCTTTACAATAGGAACATTTACCCGCTCACTCCAGATCGTTAATTGATCCACCGCCGCTGCCCGAAAAGTATCTGCTGCACCCAGCAAGACTGATTTACCGGCCTGCTTAAACTGGTACGCCAGTTTGCCAATAGTGGTCGTTTTTCCTACGCCATTCACGCCTACTACCAGAATAACATAGGGTTTCTTTCCCTCCGAAAAATCAAACCCGGCCGGGTCTGCTTCTTCCCCGGGGCTGACTAACAAACCTGCCATCTCTTCCTGGAGAATGTGCTCAAGCTCCCCGGTATTCATATACCGGTCATGCTCTACCCTTTTCTCAAGCCGTTTAATGATTTCAACAGTTGTTTTAACCCCCACATCTGCCGATATCAGGGCTTCTTCCAGATCATCCAGAACTTCTTCATCCACACGGGTCTTCCCTACTACCGCACGACTTACCTTCTTCAGGAAGCTTTCTTTTGTCTTTTCAAGCCCCTTATCCAGGTCTTCCTTTTCTGATCTGGAAAATATTTTTTTAAATAAGCTCATAGTGCAAGGTTTATTAAGAACTTCCAAAAATACAAAAAGCCACCCCGACTTAACGAGACAGCTTCAAATAAATAAAAGCTATAAAAGATATACTCTTTTACTTACCGTTCAGGAAGGCTTTCACGTTTTCCTTATGTACAATGCTTTCCTTGAAAGAATAGCCACCTGTTTTGGGAGACCTTATTGTACGGATAACTTTAGTGAAGTTTTTTGCGTCTGCGTCAATCTTTGCATCCTTGCCTTTGATAGCCGTTTTTGCTTTCTTTGCCATGATTTAAATACTTTTATAAAAAGACTTATTTAATTTCCTTGTGAACCGTAACCCGTTTGAGTATAGGGTTATACTTCTTCAATTCTATGCGTTCCGGTGTATTTTTCTTATTTTTTGTGGTTATATAACGGGAAGTACCGGGCTTACCGGATTCCCGATGTTCGGTGCATTCTAAAATCACCTGTACCCTGTTTCCTTTCTTTGCCATGTCTCAATTATTATTAAAGTACGCTAAAAAGTATTGATTTTATATTTTTTGTCCTTGTGCCCGCAACTCCTTTACTACGGTATATAATCCTTTTTTGTTGATCGTGCGGATAGCACCTGTTGACAACTTCAGGGTAATCCAGCGATCTTCTTCCGCCAGGTAAAAGCGTTTCTTTTTCAGATTAGGGAGAAACCGGCGTTTGTTTTTGATATTAGAGAAGGAAACCTTGTTCCCTGAAACAGGTCTCTTCCCTGTTACCTGACATACTCTTGCCATGATTTTATTTTTTAAAAACGGGTGATTTTCCGTAAAAGTTCAAAAATTATGAGGTGCAAAGGTCGGAATATTTTATAAAATGTACAAATATAATCAGAAAAAATTCTATTCTCCGCTGTTATAGCGAATAGTAGTGGGATGTCCATATAAAATACGAATGGAGTCTTTCATTTTTGTGGTGTCTTTGGCCGGGGTAGTGAAGGGAATGGCCAAAGTGTAATGAATCGAATCTTTGGTCCGCATGATCACTTTATGTCCCCATCCGGTCAATTGATCATACCGATAAAGCGCACGTTCTGTTGTTGCACGTTCAAAAACGACTTCATAATGAATTACTCCGGGCCCTGAGGTAGAAGAAATTCTCTCCTTCCCCCTCATACTGTCTGCGGAAGAGGCTCCCTGCGGTTGCTTATTTGAAGAATGTGTAATATTTTGAACCTCTTTTTTAATCGTATCCCGATGAGCAATCATGAAATAAATGAGTACAGCGGCAATGATCAGACAAATAACAATAATCAGCGTCCCCCCCATAGAGCGGGAAGACCTCCCTGTCTTAAGACCGGTTGTAGCATCAAAGGCGGAAGAAGAGGGAGATTCGGAATAATCCGGCAAAAAAGTTCCGGCATCAAAATTTCTCAATAATTCCGCCCTGTAAACTCCCGGTGTAAATTCAATCTGTCCTTTTGGATTTTTATTCAGGGTACCTATCCCGTCAAAAGATACCGGTTGAAACACGTTTAATACTTCGCGCGCCTGATCAGAAAGAGTAAAAAGATCTGCCACAGCCAGAGACTTCATCTTGCGGGAATGGCTGGTGATATATTTGACCAATTCTGTATCGGTCCCTTCTGCAGGGTTGAATGAAAAAGAAATAGCTTCTTTCGGAATACGACTAAAACTGTTCTCTCCGGGATGAGCAAGGTCCACATTATCAGACACTTCGAAACGACCCAAATCGGGCAGACTCAGGTATTTATTTTGGTATAAATAAATAGTCAAAAGGTCGGTCAGGGAATATCCTTCCGTCATGAATGGTTCGTTTTAATGGGTCTTTCATGCTCCGGTTACAAAAATAAGCATAAGTATTTGTTTTTCAAATTTTTAGATTTTATTGACTTAACTTTGAATTTGCAAACCTAAAGTCATGACACAAGAGGAAACTATTTCCGTATTCGACATTTTCAAGATCGGAGTAGGGCCTTCCAGTTCTCATACCCTTGGGCCCTGGAAAGCAGCACGCCTTTTTCTGGAAGAATTAAAGAAGGAACAGTTACCCGTCAGAAAAATTGTACAAATACAGGTGTTCCTTTATGGTTCCCTGGCAAAAACCGGCATAGGACATGGCACAGATAAAGCCGTACAACTTGGCCTTTGTAATGAAGACCCGGAAACTTTTGACGTAGATTCCCTGGCTACGAAGATCAACACCATTGCAACAGATAAAATGCTCCGCCTGGAAGGTCTCTACCAGCTTCCCTTTGACCCTAAAAAAGATATTATTTTTCTTCGGGAAGAAACGCTGCCCTATCATCCGAACGGGCTGACCTTTAAAGCAACACTTGAGAATAAAACATCCTTTTCCCGAACTTATTATTCCGTGGGAGGCGGTTTTGTGGTAAAGGAAAAGAATGAAGAAGGCAATCCAAAAGCTGCAGTTTCTCTGCAATTTCCTGTAAATACCGCAAAAGACCTGCTGCATTGGTGTCTGAAAACCGGCCTTAGCATATCTGAAATTGTCATGGAGAATGAAAATTGCTGGAGAGATGAAGATAAAACCCGGACCGGGGTGTTGCGCATTTTTAAAACCATGCAGGATTGCATTTTCAGGGGATGTCATGCCAGGGGAATACTCCCGGGCGGACTGCATGTCAGCCGGCGGGCCGCCATCTTAAATAAAAAATTACTGAAAGGACGAACCTATGAAGATCATGAGGGCTGGATAAAAGCCATCCGGGCAGGAGGAAAAGATTTTGGATATATCCTGGACTGGGTCAGTTGCTTTGCCTTAGCGGTCAATGAGGAAAATGCTTCTTTCGGCAGGGTAGTTACAGCACCCACCAATGGGGCTGCCGGGGTTATTCCTGCCGTACTCTATTACTATCTCATTTTTATTGGCGATTTTGACGAAGAAAAAATCATCTCCTTCCTGCTTACAGCATCCGAGGTAGGCTGTATTTTTAAAAAAGGCGCGACTATTTCTGCCGCTATGGGAGGTTGTCAGGCAGAAATCGGCGTTTCATCCGCCATGGCTGCAGCCGGCCTAACCGAGTGTATGGGCGGCACCCAACGCCAGGCACTAATGGCCGCAGAGATTACGATGGAACATCACCTGGGACTTACCTGTGATCCGGTAGCAGGCCTGGTACAAATTCCCTGTATTGAACGAAACACCATGGGTGCCGCAAAAGCCATTACCGCGGCTCAACTGGCATTACAAAGTAACCCCGATCTTGCAAAGGTATCTCTTGACCAGGTCGTACAAACCATGTGGGAAACTGCCCTTGATATGAATACCAAATACAAAGAAACCTCTGATGGAGGGCTGGCTGTTCACATTCCGGTCAATTTGAGTGAATGCTGAGAATAAATCATTATCTTGTATAAAACAATATGACAACCAAGGCTTCTTTATTTTTTTTATTATTCTGTCTATGTATTCATGTTGCTTCCGCACAACGGTTTGGTGGAAATCACCCTTCTATAAAGTGGATGCAAATCAATACGGACAGCCTGCGGGTTGTTTTTCCAAAAGGCAACAAAGCCCAGGCCATTCAGGTCATAAATACTTCCCTTTATGTGAACGAGCATGAGCGTTTTTCTATCGGAAATAAATTTAGGAAATTAAACATCGTACTACAGCCAAGTACAGTGAGTTCTAACGGCTTTGTTACGTTAAGCCCTTTCCGCGCCGTATTTCAGACTACTCCCCCTTTTGATAATTTTTCGCTGGGTACGGATAACTGGCTGACAGAATTAAGCATTCATGAGACCTGGCATGCGCTCCAAAACATGAATTTCCGTACCGGTCTTGGCAAAACATTTGGTATTCTTTTTGGCGAAAATGGAGAATCTCTGGTTACACACAGCCTCATTCCCGACTGGTACTGGGAAGGAGATGCTGTTTTCATGGAGACTAAACTAACCAACCAGGGCAGGGGCCGCTTACCCTCTTTTATGGAGCCCTTAAAAAGCATCTACTATGCTGATAAACATTATAAGTTCGCAAAAATCAGAAACGGTTCTTATCGCGACTTGATTCCCGATGTTTATCCTTGGGGATACATGATGACCGCTTATGGCCGGGAAAAGTATGGATATGATTTTTGGGAGACGATTCTACAGGAATCTTTACTCAATCGAAAAGTCATCCGCGAAGAAAATGAAAAACACCCTGAAAGGCCTTTTCATTTATTTAAATACGGATTTTATCCTTTAGCCGCCGTTTTAAGGTATCATACGGATGAAAATATCCGAACCTTTTATGCTTCCGCATTATCTCATTTTGAAGAGACCTGGGAACGTGAAAAACAAGACCTGCAACCTACTCCCGCCGACACCTTAAGAGAAGCATCTCATACAACGGTTCTAAATTACAGGTACCCCCACATATCCAAAGAAGGAGAAATTCTTGCTGTCAAAACCGGATATGCCCGGCATCCCGAAATAGTCAGCATTAACAAAGCGGGAAAAGACAAAAGGATTGTCCGGCTCGGTAATACCCTTGATCCGTATTTTTCATACGGTGACAATAGGCTGGTTTGGGCCGAATATCGTCCGGATCCAAGATGGGGATGGAAGAGTTACTCTGTTCTACGAATCCACGATATGCACAGCGGAAACACAAAAACAATCACCCACAAAAGCCGTTACTATTCTCCGGCCCTCTCGCCAGACGGCCAAACCATTGTAGCCGTTGAAGTACCGGAAAATAAAGAAAGCCGGTTGGTGCTCTTAAAGGCCGCCAACGGGCATGTAAAAAAAGAACTCGCCAACCCTGAACATTATTATTTTACTTATCCGGTTTTCGGAAATACTAAAAATACAATAATTGCAGGAGCAAGAGATTCCCTCGGTAAGATGGCGCTGGTAAAAATAAATATAGCGAATGGCGTTATTACTTCTTTAACTCCCTTTCTTCCTAAAGCTTTAGGACCTGCGGTCAATCAATCAAAGTATATTTATTTTCCTGCCTCTTACAAGAATGAAATCCAACTTTTTGCCCTTCAGAAAAAGGATAAACAATTGTTTCAGATTGCCAAAAGGCCGTTGGGTAATTACAGCCTTGGAGTGGACTCCTTACAGCAAAGGATTGTTTTCAATGAATATACGGCCTCCGGTTTCCAACTTTTATCGCTCCCGGAAGAGAAACAGCATTGGAAAAAGGTCAACCTGCAGGCCTTGAAAAAAATTCCTGCCCCCTTTGTTCCGAAAGCGCTCTCTTTTAAGGGAACGCAACCCATTCTAAATAAAATTCCATCGAGACAATATGCTGTCAGTTCCTATCATCCGCTTACCCACTTATTCAGGCTGCACAGTTGGGCCTTTATGTCCGCCTATCCCGAGACCGGTTTTTATCTTCAGTCACAGGATATACTCAACACCCTGCAATTAAATGTCGGAGGGGGATACAATTTCAATGAGCAGGCGCCTTTTGCAGATGCCAACCTTCTCTATGGCGGGTTGTTTCTCTTCCTACAGGGGGGAATAAAAGAGACTTTCAACCGGGAGGATTTCATAGCAGACACCATACCGGTCCGATGGAATGAGGTAAACTGGTACTCCGGTTTTTATGTTCCGCTCAACTTATCGGGAAGTTTGTATCAAAGGAGTCTGACTTTTTCAGCCTCTTATCACCAGAGTAATTTGTATTTTAAAGCCTCCAGACCAGTAAAAAAACAAGTAATCTCCATCCCTTATCTCTCGGCCGGTGTTTCTTTTCAAAATGTACGAAACCGTACTGTTCAGGAAATCAATCCCAGATTTGGAGTCGTCTTTTCCACGGGATGGAACAGAACCCTCGATCATCAAAGTTCTGAGCAACTGACCACCAAACTCAATCTTTTCCTGCCCGGTCTGTTCACCAACCACAGCCTGTACTTTACCACAGCCTATTCTGAAACCCAAAACAGAAGCCATTATAAGTTTAACGATGATTTTAGTTATGCCTTTGGCTATCACAGCATCCCTTACAAAAATATATATACCCTTGGGGCCAACTATCAATTGCCCATTGCGTATCCGGACTGGGGACTGACCTGGGCTTATTTATTAAGAGTCAGGCTCCATCTGTTTTATGATTATAGCCACGCCACGCTTCTGAAGGGATATAATCCAAAAATACAAAACTTTCGTTCGGCAGGCCTAACGATATATTTTGACACGAAGATTCTTAATGCCCTGAATATCCCGATTGGTATCCGCTATTCCCGGCTTTTTGATAAAGACCCCAATGCGCCCGGCAGAAAAGACGTGTTTAGTCTTAGCATCCCGGTCAACCTATTCTAATGGAATTTCTTCCGAAGCGGGGATTTGTTCAAATTCAAATATCTGGTAGTTGGAAAACTTAAAGCCACTCTTTAGATAGGCAGCACGAGCTTGTTCATTATTTTCATCCATATAAAGACGCAGTACTTTCACATTGTGCTCCTGAGAGAGGGCAATAACTTTATTCAACATCTTTTTAAAAATCCCTCTCTTCCGGCTGGCCTGATCTACATACAAACTCCCGATCCACCAGATCCAGCCATTGCGCCAGTCGCTCCACTCATAAGTAATAATGAGACATCCTTCCAGGTCTTCATTGTCATTTTCTGCCACAATGTAAAAACCCTTGGAACGATCCCGGATGATCTGCAACACACCGTCCGCCACCTGTTCTTCATCCAACCTTAAATCCTCCGTCTCTTCCGCCATCTTCACCTGAAAACCGGCTAAAATAGCAGCGTCTGTTTCTCTCCCATATCGAATATTGATGCTCATCTATTGATTAATGACTATTGA
>CAYRBD010000060.1:0-19179 GCA_964422465.1 uncultured Chitinophagaceae bacterium | reverse complement strand
GCTACTTAACACAACACTGTCTAAGACAAAAACGGGAATTGGATTTTCAACATCAAAATTGTTGATTTCCAGCTCTTTAGGGAAGATATCCACTCCGAGAGTTTGTTTTATATCGCTTATTTTTAGATGATATTGCTCCTCGTAAGCTTTAAAGTAAGAAATTTTAGTAGATAACCTGTTGATACGTGGGCATAACTTTAAAGAAATAAACTTGGTCTCATCTTTCATCAAATTCTCATCAGCATATCGGAGTAAGTGGATTTTAACAACGGGTCCTTCTATAATATAATGTTTGCCGTTGATATCAGAGGAGATTCCGTCTTTTAGAACTACTTTTTCCAAAATAATATCTTTATGGGTAAAGCCTTCAGCTATCAGATAATCATGGAAACCTCTTCTGGTTGCCTCTATGGAACCGAGTGTCCTGACTAATTGATGTTCGGGCGTCCTGTTTATTACGAAAGTACCCTTCCCCTTAATTCGTTTAGCCCATCCTTTAGATTCAATTTCCAACAAAACCTTTCTTGCCGTAGTATTACTAACTCTAAATTTTTTAATAAGGTCATTTTCTGAAGGGACTTGATCTCCCGGAAGCAATTCTCCAGAGCTAATCCTTTTTATAATATACTCACTAATGGCAATAAATTTTGGCTTCGTTTTCATTTAAAGTAGTTTAGGATACCCAATTGGGCAACAGCATTTCTTTCTAACGCGGCTAGAACGTAACTAATTCTTCATTTTATGCGGTAATCAAATATCAGGCAAATGTAAATAAAATATTTACAGGCTATGTGAGAAGATGAGAGTTATTTCATTATGCGTTCATTTAGCCGCCATTTCAAATATTTTTTTAAACACATAATGGCTATTTAATTAGTGCGTAAAGGGAGTCTGTCTCCATTGAACTGATTTTCCTAAATGATAAATTAAGGTCGTTCTTATTTTATATTAGTATAAAAACATGATAATCAATAGATAATACAAAAAATCATTATAGTTATCAACTATTTGCAGAAGAAATTATGTAAAGAAAAAAGACTATTAATAAAAAAAGAGGACAAAAAATTTGGAAATAATTAAAATTAGTATTTTCTTTGTTTTTTCTTAGTGCGTTAAGTATTATGAATAAACGCTACATATCATATACGATACTCTTTATGCTTTTTATAGCTACTGGTCTGAGTTTTTTAGACCGGCAGGTATTGTCCATGACGATTATAAAGATCCAAAAAGAATTTCACCTTACGGATGTACAATACGGATGGGTAAATACAAGTTTTTTAATTAGCTATGGTCTCATGTTTACTATTGGTGGAAGGTTAATGGATACCATCGGTGGAAAAATAGGAATGGCCGTTTCTCTGGCTATTTGGTCGCTTGCTACGGTATTTCATGGCTTCATGACGAACTTTTATCAATTGATTGCTCTCCGGTTTCTTCTTGGGATTGGAGAGGGAGGTTGTTTCCCCGGAGCCGCTAAAATAGTTTATAGATGGTTTGATGAGAAGCGAAGGGCAATGGCCAACGGGGTGGCTATAGGAGGGTCGGCAATAGGTGCGGTCCTTGCACCTCCTTTGGTCGTCTATCTTTCTACTCAATTTGGCTGGAGGTGGGCCTTCCTCTCAACAGGTCTGATTGGTATTGCCTGGGTCATCTTCTGGGTCCTTATTCCCTGGGGTAAAAAACAGGTTCTTAAAAGTAAAGAAAAAATAGGAGTACAGGTGAAAGAGAAGGCCTTTCCTTTTATCAAGCTTTTGAAAAACAAAGAAGCGCGTATTTTTATCCTTATCAGGTTTATGTTGGATCCGGTTTTCTACTTTATTATGTTTTGGGTTCCCAAATATTTACATGAACAACGAAATATTTCATTCGAACACATCGGAGACCTTTTCTGGATTCCGTTTTTAGGACTCGGTATTGCCAATATTATTGGAGGATGGTGCTCCGATATACTCATAAAAAAAGGGCTTCCCCTTAATACCTCCCGTAAAACCATTATGGGGATTTCGGCAGGGGTGACTATGGTTGCCCCTTTAATTGCGCTGGTTTCTTCAGCCGGTATGGCTATTACTTTAATAACTCTGGTCATGGCGGCACATGGTTTTTGGATTACAAATTATATTACTGCTACATCGGATGTATTTGGCGCAAGAGGAACGGCAACAGTAGTTGGCTTATCAGGCACCGCCGGCGCCCTTGCAGGTCTTATTGTCAATCCGTTAGTGGGATATGTTGTACAAAGCTGGTCTTATACCCCTATCTGGATAATCATGGGTATCATGTATCCGTTAGCATTCGTCATTTTTGTAATCTTTATACCAAAAATAAAACCCCTCCAGTTTTCTCTAACCAGAACGTAAATCCTTTTTAATTAACCATAAGTGTTTTAGCATAAAATAAGAAAGATAATGATCGAAAAAATAAAAGAAAAGAGACCTTTTAATTTGGAAACTATAAATAACAGAGATCCATTTTCTAAATCTACTACTAAGATTGGAGTATTGGGGGTGGGATATTATAAATACTGGAGTCAGTTTGAGGGTCTTTTGGAAGATATGCATAAAAAACAGAGTCATTTTCTTCGAAAAGTTCAATCTCAGGATGTATCGGTGGTAGATTTTGGTTTGGTAGATAAGGTACAAAAGGCTTATGAAATGGTTCCTGAGCTTCAGGCTGCCCAACTTGATCTGTTATTCTGTGATATGCTTACCTATGCCACCTCCAGCACCTTTGGAATTATAATGAAGAGTCTGGATATCCCAATCGTATTAGTCGCTCTGCAACCAGACAAAGCTTTGGATTATGAAAATTCTTCTACTTATCAGCAACTCTATAATGATGATATCTGTGCTTTGCCGGAATTTGCAGGAGTAGCCGTAAGGATGGGAAAGAAAGTTCCTGAGATTATTATAGGAACTTTAAATGATGATTCAAAAGCCTGCAAAGAAATTGAGGAATATTGTAAGATAGCCAAAGTTCTTCATGCTTTAAAAACTGCGAGAATTGGTCATATCGGGCATCCTATTGAAGCCATGCTGGATATGCATACCGATTTCACTATGGTTACTGCTCATTTTGGATTGCATGTAGTTCAATTCGAAGCCCATGAGATTGTAAACAGATACAATGATGTTTCTGCACCAGATGCGCGTGAAACTAAAAAAAGGATTTTAAACTTTTTTGATACGCCTGACCCGGTATCTGACCCGATATCCCGGAAATTAACCGGTAGCGATCTGGAAGTTTCCGCAAGGACCACTGTTGCGCTTGAGCATTTTATAAAAGATTCTGAAATTGATGGTCTTGCCTATTATTATGAAGGGAATGGAGGAAGTATTACTCAGCTTGTAATGTCTAATTTGATTGTAGGGAACTCTTTATTAACAGGATCCGGCTTCCCCATGTGCGGTGAATCAGATATTAAAACCTGCATCGCCATGATGATCATGGACCGGCTTGGCATTGGCGGAAGCTTTGCGGAATTTCATCCCATAGATTTTAATGAAAACTTTGTTTTAGTTGGTCATGACGGTCCACACAATATTACTATTGCGGAAGGTAAGCCGGTGTTGAGAAGTCTTAAAAAATACCACGGGAAACCGGGGTTTGGCGCCAGTGTGGAATTTAAAATTAAAGAAGGTCCGATTACCATGTTAAGTATTAACTCAACTTATGATGGTAAATTTAAGTTTATTATCGCTGAAGGACAATCAGTTAGTGGCCCCATACCTCCAACCGGTAATACGAATACGCGTGGATTTTTCTCCTCGGATATCAGAACTTTTTTGAAAAACTGGATAAAGGAAGGTCCGACCCATCACTTTTCTTTGGGAGTAGGACACCATGCGGAGATCTTGCAAAAAATTGCCCGTTATTTAAATATCGAATCAGTAGTTATAAGATGATGGAAAAAATATGCTTTAGTTGAAAGTTCATAAATATAAAAATGGAGAAGTTATGTTTATTCAGAACCAAAAGGAAAAAATGAGAGGCGTAATACCTAAAAAAGAGCTGGATGTCTTATGGATAGAATTTAGAAAGGGAAGAGAGGATGCTCTTGCGGAATTATTTAAAGCCTCTTATCTTAAACTGTTTAACTATGGATTTAATATCTACCCTAATGATGCACATATTAAAGATGCTGTTCAGGAACTATTTTTGACTCTTTGGGAAAAAAGGAAATCTATTAATGACGCGAGGTCTGTCATGGGATATCTTTTTTCCTCTCTTCGACGTATTATTATGAAAAGTCGAATGAGAAATGACCGTCAAACTCTGCATAATTTTCAGTATATAAAATCTATCCGTAAAGAATATAATATTGAAGAAACATTGATTAATTATGAAACAGAGATTGAAAATAAAAAAAGAGTTACCAGGTCTTTTGATCTATTAACTACCAGACAAAAAGAGGCTATTTACCTGAAATACTATTCAGGCTTATCTAATCTTGAAATTGCCCAAAAGATGGAGATCAATACCCAAAGCTTGTATAATATTGTATCGAAGGCTATCTACAGGATACGGAAAGAGGTCCCATTAAGCTCCTAAAACCAATTAAGTAACAATCTCATACTTGCAAATCATGCCAAAGACAAACAGAAGAAGCTTTATAAGGAACACGATAATGGGGGCTGCGGTTTTCCGGGTTGGTGATTTGCTCTACAAAAAACCGGATATAACCGGCCCTGCAAATTATTCCTTTCAGGATCCCTCAGAACCTCTTGAAGAAAGAGTAGATAAATTAATTGCTCAATTGACCCTGGAGGAAAAGGCGTCTCTTTTTTCCGGAAAAAATATGTGGCACTTTAAGGGGATTAAACGCTTAGGGATTCCTTCAATTCAGGTAACCGACTGCGGACACGGAATTACAGTAGTTCCAAATAAAGAAGGAAGTAATAACGGATGTGCTACCTGCTTTCCTACCGCTGTAACGCAAGCGGCTTCCTGGGATCATGAATTATTATCTCAAATTGGAATAGCATTGGCAAGGGAAGCGCGCGAAACGGGCTCAACTTTGCTCTTGGCGCCCATGATTAACCTTCACCGTTCCCCCCTTGGAGGACGGAATTATGAAACCTTTTCGGAAGATCCTTTTTTATCAGGCAAGCTGGCTTCTGCTTTTATAAAAGGAGTACAGTCTCAACATATTGGCGCCTGTGTAAAAGCCCTTATTGCAAATAATCAACAAACCAATCAATCAAGATTAATCGCAGAGATCCCACAAAAGGCGCTTCATGAAATTTATCTACGCAATTTCGAAATACCTGTTAAAGAAGCGGATCCCTGGGCGTTAATGACCGCATATAATGGCGTAAATGGGAAACGATCTGCGGAAAATAAAGACCTGAATGTCGGGCTATTACGAAATAAGTGGCATTATAAAGGCATGGTGGTCTCCGACTGGCGTAGTGTACAAAAAAGAGGAAGTTTCCAAGCCGGTATAGATATGGAGATGCCCGGTCCGGGAAAATATATGCGGCAAGTGGATATTCTTTCCGGACTTGAAAACAGTACGATTACAGAAGAGCAGATGAATGAAAAGTTAAGAGGTCTTTGCAGGCTTTGGATCCAATCAGGGCTATTGGATCATCCCAAGCCAACGTTTAGTTCAGGATTAAATACCATAGCGCACCAACAATTAGCAAGGAGGGTATCGGAAGAGAGTATTGTATTATTAAAAAATGAGCGGCAGTTGCTTCCTTTTAAAAAAGTAGGAATAAAGAAGTTGGCTATTATCGGGCCCAATGCGAGTGTTGCACGTCTGGGAGGAGGAGGAAGCGCTTCCGTTACCGCTTGTTATTCTGTATCTCCTCTTGAAGGTATTCGTAAACATTGTGGTGATTCTATTGAGGTCGAATTTGAACAAGGTTGCGGATTAATTGGCAATCTCAAAACCATCCCGGCTACCTACTTACAAACTCCATCAGGGGAGCCGGGACTAAAGGCCGAATTTTTTAACAATAAAAACCTTACGGGAACTCCGGTAACAACCGGGACAGATCCTTTTATTGATTTTTCATGGGGCTGGGCCGCACCGGGAGAAGGAATAAACAGAGGAAATTATTCCGTTCGATGGACCGGGTTTTTACGTCCTCCGGTCTCCGGTTCTTATAAAATTGGACTTGCCATTTCCGGTGCAGAGGTGCGGTTATTTATAAACGAAAAATTACTTATTGATACATGGGAAGGAACGGATAATGAAAATTTTGAGAACGCTTTTACTTCCATGTTGCCACAAGTTGAAATCAACCTAAAGAAAGGGACATCCTATGCCATCCGGGTTGAATGGCGTAAAAAGATAAACAGGAACATGGTGCGTTTGGAATGGGATTTACCCGGATCCGGCAATGCAATGGAAAAAGCAATTAAAACAGCTGCGAAAGCAGATGCGGCAGTCGTTTTTGCAGGCTTGTCCAATTTTTTTGAGGGAGGGAATAATGACAAGGAGTCTCTTGCTCTTCCGGGAGATCAGAATGAACTGATCAGGAAGGTAGTTGCTGCTAATCCAAATACGGTAGTTGTACTTATTAACGGGACTCCTGTAAGCATGCCTTGGAAAGATAAAATACCTGCTATCCTTGAAGCTTATTATCCCGGGCAGGAAGGTGGAAACGCCATAGCCAACATACTTTTTGGAAATGTAAACCCTTCTGGAAAACTACCTGAAACTTTCCCCAAAAGCATAGAGGATTCTCCTTCTTTTGGAAATTTCCCGGGTACGGGAAACAAGGTATTTTACAAAGAGGGTGTTTTTATTGGGTACAGGCATTATGATGCCCGGCATATTGAGCCGTTATTTCCATTTGGACATGGACTATCCTACACACAATTTCAATATAGCGATCTTAAGATCACCAATAAAGATAACGTGATCGTTCAGTTTACAATAAAGAATACAGGGGAAAAGAAGGGGAAAGAGGTGGCGCAATTATATGTTCGTAAGGCAGGAGGGGATGAATTTAAAACATTAGAGGGTTTTGAGAAAG
Source organism: uncultured Chitinophagaceae bacterium (assembly GCA_964422465.1). Lineage (GTDB taxonomy): Bacteria > Bacteroidota > Bacteroidia > Chitinophagales > Chitinophagaceae > FW021-bin31. The sequence continues at coordinate 12,190 of CAYRBD010000060.1, read as the reverse complement.
TAGAGTTGGATCCCCAAGTCTCATCGGAAGTATCATTGGTATTAGATGAGCGTGCCTTTTCCAGCTTTAGCGTAACTCAACAAAAATGGATTAAAGATACAGGCAGTTTTGATCTATTCATTGGAAGTTCATCCGGAGATATCCGTTTAAAAGGTATGGTTAGGATATCTTAAATCAGTAAGGAGCTCAAAAAGTTATTAAGAAGCCTAAAAAAGGATAGAAAAATAAAGTAGAAATGAGAGATAAGAGGCTCTATATTAATAGAACCTCAGTTTTCTGAAAAGTATAAATGTTGAGATTATGAAAGATTATAAAAGAAGAGATTTTCTGAAGAACTCTTTGTTGGGTACAGGAGCAACATTTTTATACTCAAATGGCTTAGCTAAAGGTACCATCGCGTCTAAAAATGAGGAAGGTAACCTGGTGGAAGAAAAAAGAAGAAATGTCTGGATAGCATCTTTCACCCAGGATGGAATTACCGGTAATAGTTGGAAAGATGCTATTCGGGCCACGGTTAAAAAGATGGAAGCTGCAGTTCCATTCAAAGCGGATGTTTATCTTTTCCCGGAGTTATTTTATATAGCTCAATTAACAGGGGGGCGGCCAACCGTTTCTGAAAGCGCTGAAGATGGATCGGGCAGGGTCATTGCCCCTTTTCAGGATTTTGCAAAAAAACACAACTGCTACATAATCTGTCCAATCTATACAACTGAAAACAATAGACATTATAATGCTGCTGTTTTAATTGACCGGAAGGGATCGGTAATGGGTGAATACAGGAAAATACATCCTACCCTTGGAGAAATTGAGAAAGGAATAAGCCCGGGTCCGCTGGATCCACCGGTTTTTAATACTGATTTTGGAACCATAGGAATTCAAATTTGCTATGATATAGAATGGCGAGTCGGATGGAACAGGCTTGCAGAAAAAGGTGCGGAGGTTATTTTCTGGCCATCTGCCTTTGCCGGAGGGAAAAAAGTGAATTTTACTGCGATGAGTAATCAGGTTGCGGTAGTTTCAAGTACCAGAAAGAATACGACAAAAATATGTGATGTTACAGGGGATGAAGTTGCCTCCAGCGGCAACTGGAGTAGATGGGGAGTCTGTGCAAAACTCAATCTGGAGAAGGCTGTCCTGCATAGCTGGCCCGATTCTCTTAAGTTTAAAGATATCCAAAAAAAATATGGAAGAAAAGTGAATTGTTATTCCCTGAGTGAAGAAGAATTCTCTGTTATAGAAAGTTTGTCTCCTACTATAAAGGTGAAAGATATAATAAAGGAATTTGGACTTACGACTTATCGAGACCATATTGAGCAGGCAACAGAAATGCAAATAAAAATACGTAGCGGTTAAGAAACTTTTAAAATTAAACAATACTTAGCTGAATTATTATTTGAAACTTAATTTTTAACAGTTCAGATCAGGGGTCTGACAAAAATATAAAAGGATGAAACAGAATCTAAAAAATAAGATTTCCATGTTGAAATGGATTACGCTGTTCCTGGGTATATCATTTACTGTTCTTAATGCTAAAGCACAATCTAATATTACGACCCAGGGTAAAATTACCTCTTTGCAAGATGGCCAACCTTTGGTTGGCGCTACAATTAGTGAAAAGGGAACCTCTAATGGTACTACTACAGATGCTTCAGGTAATTTTAGTCTTTCGGTATCTAAAGATGCTACCTTGGTAATTTCTTATACCGGATATATCTCCAAAGAAATGAAGGTGGAAAATCAAACGACCTTAAATGTGGCTTTAAGTAGCAATATTCAAGAGCTCAATGACGTAGTAGTAGTAGGTTATGGTACGCAAAAAAAAGTGAATCTTACAGGAGCGGTAGGTGTTGCCTCGGGTGAAAGATTGGAAAGCCGATCGATTGCTAATGTAGGAGAAGGCTTACAGGGAGTTATTCCAAACCTGAACGTTACTGTACGTAATGGAGACCCATCCAGTTCGCCTTCATTTAATATAAGAGGTTTTACATCTATTAATGGAGGAGACCCGCTGGTTTTGGTAGATAATGTTCCCATGGATATTAATCGCGTCAATCCAAATGATATTAAAAGTATTAGTGTATTGAAAGACGCTTCCGCTGCAGCCATTTATGGAGGGAGGGCAGCATTTGGTGTAATCCTCATTGAAACAAAAAGCGGAGAACAAAATGGAAGATTAAATATCAGTTTAAATTCTCAGTTTTCAATGGCTAAACCTATTCTTAACCTGGATGTGATCAAGGACCCTTATACCTATGTGACCATCTTCAATCAAGCCGCAATGCGGACGGAGGGAACTCCTCGTTACGATGATAACTTTGTTCAGCATACCAAAGAATGGTCAGAAAACCCAACTTTAGAAAATGCTTGGGGAGTAGAAAATGGAAATCTGCAATTTTATGGATATAATGGTTACCAGGATAAATTGGTTACTGATTTAGCACCTGCTATGCAGCATGATTTGACCGTCTCAGGAGGATCGGAAAAAACAAATTACTATGTCTCTGCCGGATATTTTAGCAAGGATGGGTACTTGAGGGATAAAAATAGTCAGTTTAAGAGATATAACATCTTGATGAAGGCCGAATTCGAGGTAAATAACTGGTTGAGCCTTAATGAACAGGTGGTGTTCAACTCGCAAAACAATAACAAACCAACAGAATATAATTGGGATGCCAATATTAATTCTCTGGCCAGGGTGGGTACCGTCATGCCGGTACAGTTTCCTGACCTACCTTATTACATAACCGAAGGAGATCGCGATGATTATGCAGGATTCATAGGAAAATACTTCGGTGGAACAAACTTTTATCCCTATCTCATGGATGGAGGAAGAGAAACTTATACCAATAATGACCTATGGCTGATTACAGGGCTAACTTTGAAACCCTTTAAAGGGTTTAAGGTTGTTTCAAATTTCTCTTATCAGTTTTTTAATAGAGATTTTAAGAATGTACATAGCAAGGTTGATATCGTAAATGCAGATCTTAAGGCAGCTAATCGCATAGTCCATGAATTTAGTGATCCAGATTATATCAGACAGGATGAGGTTTACAACAGGGCTTATGTATTTAACGTCTATGGGGAATACCAGGTTAACTTTAATACGGACCATCAACTTAAAGCAATGATAGGGTTTAACCAGGAATGGCATCACAATAAATCCATGACTGGAACGGCTTACACCTTAATCACTCCTGCAGTCCCTAATATTCATGCAACCACAGGTCAGCAGCAATTGGATGGGAGCGCTTCTCATGTAGCGCTTCGTGGCGCTTTTTACAGGATCAATTATAATTATAAAGAAAAATATTTGTTCGAGGCAAGTGGACGATATGATGGTACTTCTCGTTTTCCAAAGAAAGACCGGTTCGGCTTTTTCCCTTCTTTTTCTGCAGGATGGAGAATCTCTAACGAAAACTTTATGTCTTCCACACGTGGATGGCTGGATAATCTAAAGATAAGAGCTTCTTATGGAGAATTGGGAAATCAACTTCTTGGAAATAATTATTATCCTTATATCTCTACAATGAATAGTGGTATTCCTAGTGCTTATCCTCTCTTACTACAAGGATCTACACCTTCATTGAATATTCTTTGGCCTGGTCTCGTTAGCCCTTCTTTAACTTGGGAACGGGTGGTTTCTAAAAATATCGGACTAGATATTGCACTGATCCATTCCAAGCTGGACTTGTCCATAGATGCTTATACGCGTGATACCAAAGATATGTTACGAAGTAAGGACTATCCGGATATTCTGGGTGCTACTCCTCCCCAAGAAAATGCGGCGGATTTGCGTACTAAAGGGTGGGAGTTATCAATTACATGGCAGGATAGAATCGGCGATAATTTTCATTATGATGTCACTCTTGGGTTGTCAGATTGGACCAGTGAAATTACTAAATACGATAATCCAAGCGGTAATATTGGCGATTATTATGTTGGTAAGAAAATGGGGGAGATATGGGGCCTTACTACACAGGGAATATTCCAGACTGAAGAAGATATTAGCAATGCACCCGACCAATCTAAGATTGGAGCGAACTGGAAGCCAGGAGATATACAATACGTAGATAAAAACGGGGATGGTGAAATATCCAAAGGTTCCGGTACCCTAGACGATCCGGGTGACATGTCTATCATTGGAAACAATAGCCCCCGGTATCAGTTCGGTCTCAATCTGGGTGTGGGTTATAAAAACTGGCGATTTACAGCCTTTTTTCAAGGAGTTGGAAAACGCGATGTATGGCCATCTACTAATGCCTGGACCTGGTTTTTCCCCTTTAAATCAGACTATTTGGAAAGTTGGGCCATTACTGATTCCTGGAGTGAAACAAATAGGGAGGCTTATTTTCCTGCACCCTCTTTGGCTAACGATAACCGGGAAAGTAAAAATTACCAGGTTCAATCTCGCTTTCTTCAAAAAGGGGGCTACGTAAGGCTTAAAAATGTAAGCCTTAGTTATGACTTGCCTGATATGGTACTTAAGAAAATAGGTCTCCATGGAGTGCAGTTTTATCTCACAGGTATGAACTTATGGGAATTTTCAAAGATCAGACGACCATTGGATCCCGAATCCATTCCAGAAGTTACCGCAGGAACAGTAGGAGCTATTGAATTCCCTATGCAACGTCTTTATACCGTGGGAATTAAACTAAACTTTTAATGCAAGCAATTTTTATTTAACACGAAAAACATAAAGCAATGAAAAAGCTTATATATTTTGCAAATACTGCAATACATTCAATTTTCGGTTTGGGATTGTCCAACAGGAATTTGGTTCGCGGATATTTATTCATGATGATATTTCTGGTATCCCTCATGGGTTGCAATGATAATTTTCTGCAAAGGGAGCCTCTTGATCAGGTAAGTAGCGAAACGTTCTGGAGAACAGAGGATGACTTGGCATTATATAACCTGAGTCTGTATAACACAACCATTCATGATGGGAATAATAATCTGGGTGATGACAACGGCAGGTTTAATCCGGAAATTAGTTTCATGTTTGTACATGCAGGAGGTGGTGCAAGTGGTTGGTTCAGTCCCTGGTATATGGATGGAGCTTCTGATAACATGGCCCCCACAGCAGGAACTCAATCCAATTACATTGAGATTAGAAGTGGGAGGGTAAACGTTCCATCTTCTCCTGCAAGCCAAAGATTTGGTTATAAAGGATGGTCTTATCTAAGGGCCGTTAATTTCGGCTTGGCTAATTACGGACGGGCTGATGTTACGGATGCTGTCCGTGATAAATATATTGCAGAAGCAAGGCTTTTCAGAGCTTGGTTTTATGCTGACAAAGTTCAGAAATTCGGAGATGTCCCCTGGGTAAGTAAACCCTTGAATATAGACAGCAAAGAATTAACGGCTCCAAGGGACCCCAGGGAACAGGTGATGGACAGCATATTGGCTGATCTGACCTTTGCTACTGAACACCTTCCGGATGACTGGGGCGATGGCAATGCTCCGGGCCGTCTTAACCGCTGGTGTGCGCTGCTTATAAAAGCCAGGATTGCCCTGTTTGAGGGAACCTGGAGAGAATATCATGGAGGAACAGATCCACAAAAATGGCTCCAGGTTGCTGCCGAAGCTACAGAAGACTTGATATTAAACGGTCCATATCATCTTTATAGTACAGGGGATCCCCAGCATGACTACAACCACTCTTTTCGTATTATTGATTTGAGTAATAATCCCGAGGTTATGTATTACAAAAAGTATATTTCGGGAGTAGGAAAAAACTTGCCTAATATGATGGGGTATTTTTATGAAAATGGGTATCAGGGAGGAGCTACAAAAAGCTTGGTGGAGGACTACTTATGTACGGATGGTTTACCTATTTCTTTGTCTCCTTTATATCAGGGGGATGATTCCATTGAATCTGTATTTATAAACAGGGACCCCAGGTTAAGGCAAACGATTCTTTATCCGGGAGATTATGATTTTTTCCTGGGGGATGGACGACCTTATCCCCGAGTTACAGGGATGAGCGGAGGAAGTATTTCCTCAACGGGCTATCATGTGATCAAGTATTACGATCCTGATGACTTTAATGGATTTCAAGGTGAAACCCCTTGTATAATCCTGAGGTTTGCAGAAGCATTGTTGATTTACGCAGAAGCCAGAGCAACCCTTGGGATAATCACCCAGCAGGACCTTGACATTAGTATCAATAAATTGCGCGATAGGGTAGAGATGCCCCATTTGTTGCTTAATCCGCCAATGGACCCCCGTTATGCAGATGAAGGCTTATCTTCCCTGCTGTTGGAAATTAGGCGTGAGCGTCGGATAGAATTGGCAGTTGAAGGATTCAGGTATGACGACCTTCGGCGTTGGAAAGAAGGCAAAAAATTAACCGTAAAATCCCTGGGTTTGCGGTGGGATAATGCAGCTAAAGAACGATACACAGGCGCTACAGGAAAGAGTTCCACGGATCCCAATACAAGCTTGGAGTATATTGACCCTTACAAAGGAACGGATTGGGGGAATCCCGTTTTTGATGAGGACAAGGATTATCTCTGGCCAATACCTATAAGCATCTTAGCTGAAAACCCGAACATTCAACAGAACCCGGGGTGGTGAAAGAAGAATACACTTCTATGTTTATGAGATTAGTTATTGTTTTGTGGTTAAGCTTAATGTTTGGAGGAAACTTCGCAAATGGAGAAAGTCTAAGGGATAATTCATTGTTGCCTACGACTGTGGATTCCAGTAATGCGCTCAAGCAGGTGAAAACGCGCCTTATCAGCTATTGGCTGGGAGGAGCAGGAAATGGCGCTTATCGAAAAAAGGCCTTGCAGGAGAATGACAACAGGGTACAAATGATGCTTTCTAAGCCTTTTATCCCGGTAGTTTGGGAAGATTCTACAAAGTTGACTATAAACTTGAGACTGAATGAACTGGCCGGGAAATTAAGGGCTATGGCATTGGCTTATCATTCGAAAGGTGGAAGGTATGAGAAGAATCAGGTGGTGAGGCAACGCATCATTGATGGGATCAAGAACATCCTGAACTTTTATAATCCATCAACTTCCAAACCCGGAAATTGGTATGGGTGGCTGATTTCCCTGCCTGACAACTTAGGGGTAACCGCATTGCTTATGGGCTCTGATCTGCCTGATGATTTACGGGATAGATTAATACAATCGCTGAGTCATGTTCTTACAGATAAATTAATATTAACCGGTTCAAATGCGGTTGCAGAAGGGCGTAACCATATTTATCTTGCACTCCTGGAAAACGATCCAAACCGGTTAAAGCGGGGGGCGGCATATATTTTTCGTACCGTTCGCTATGGTACCCAGCAAGGAGTTCGTGAAGACTATTGTTACTTATATCATGGCCATATACCTTATGCCGGCGCCTATGGAGCAAGCTTTGCTCAAACAATTGCTGAATTCATCTTTCTTTTTGACGGTACACCCTGGGCAATTGAGAACAGTCACCGTGACCTTGTAATGAATTTGCTACTGGATCATTCGCGCTGGTTCCTCTCAAACGGAAAGTTGGATTTCCTGGTGCGGGGGCGTGCCTATGGCCAACAAAGCAACGGGGCTTCCGTGTTGAAGGGATTACTTCTGATGTCTCAGGTAAAAGGTCCCGGGAGCCGGGAGGCAGCCCAATCGGCCGTGGCTATCTTAGAAGATTCTACCCGGAGAAATCTGGACCTGTCCAGCGCAGGTTTTGCAGATCGCCTTTCAGGGCTTAAAGGGGCAATGCCCATGGGATTTCGGTACTGGCCGTCGGGTGAGATCGCAGCATTTAATCAGCCTGCTTTCCATATAGGTATGAGACAATACTCCAGTCGGGTACAGGATTATGAATATCTCATGCGGGCGGATGGAGGAGAAGGGGGAGAAGGATGGAACCTTGCTTTTGGTTTTACCCATATCATGAGGGCTGATGGCAGGGGCTCCTGGTATGATTCCTCAAGTGGACGTATGCTTCCTGAAATTGACATGGAGCGTTTGCCGGGTACTACCACCCGGATAGATGCCCATCCTGTTAACCCGCTTTTTGAACCTGATCCGGATAAGCTGACGATGAGTACCACAGGTTACAGTCTTAACTACGGCACTTCCAATTTTGCAGGAGGAGCAGGTGGCAAAGATGGAGGCATCGCCGGTTTTGTGTTAGAACCCAAATATGGTGATTTTAAGGTAAAGAAATCGGTTTTCTTTTTTCCACAGGGGTTTTGGGCAATGGGAAGCGGTATCCATTCTGATAAAGGTTCAATAGATTCTAATGATAAACCTATTCAGACTACCATCCTTCAGTGGGTATGTGAAAAATCCGGACCGGAGGTAATTTTTAATAATACTTCTTTTAAACCTGGTAAAGATACAGTCTCTAAATTGGATAGCGTCCGGTGGTTTCATATTCAAAATGAAAAGGTATCCGTTGTGTTTAATAAACCTACCCCAATCTATGTTCGTTTAAAAAACCATATTTTGACAGTATGGCTGGATCATGGATTACAACCTGTTACATCAGGTTATGCATACGCAGTATTACCGGATATTACACTTGACGATACCAGGAATTTTGTCAAAGATATGCCTGTTCGTCCTCAACGGATGGATGAAAAGGTACACGCTGTTGTTAGCAAGGCAGACAATAGCTGTGGAATGGTATTTTTTGAACCGGACAGTTGCCTGGGTATTGTTGCTTCATCGCCATTGATAGTTTACAGGAGGATGGAGCAGGGTGGTGGATTATTGACTATGCAGGATCCGCTTCATAGTAAGAAAAAGTTCCACTTTGACGTTCGGGGACTTAAAGCACCTTTCAGAAAAATGGATTCTGCCATTCGTGTAATTCCGTTAGCTGCCGGAAAGCACAAAGTGGAAATTGCTACTGCTCTCGGGCGAATTTACAGGCTTGGATATGGAACGCTGGCTTCTGAAGCGACTAAAGTTCCAAGAAAGAATTTGGATCTTTCGGATTATCAGGATTTTCAGGTTGAGGCAAAGAGCAATCCGAAAGAAACAATCCTTACCGTACATCTTCCGGAGGAGGCCATCGGGGAGGGCTATCGCCTTTCTGTTCATTTTATTAAAAGTCAGCGACGATATGATTTTTCAGAAAAAGATATTATTGACAGACCGACCCCTAATACAGTGCGTTACCGTTGGCTGCGTAAACCATCCAAGGGGCCTTCGGTTTTCTCTAAGTACTTGAAAACAAACCATGGACGATTTACCGTGAACCTTGTAACACCATGGATTGAGGCGACTGATTCTTTTATCGTACCTAATTTTAATAAACAATAAATTAGTTTTAATTCTAAGTATTTTATTTATCTAAATCTTAATAGGAAAATTATTTGTAAAATTTTAATTTAATTTCAATGAAAGAAATAAGAATAGCCAAAAGATTACAGGTTGCCCTAATTATTTTGCTTGCAGGTCTAATAGCTGGTTGCTCTCAAAAAATGCACAGTCACAATTCTTCCGAGAATATTTATGCTTCTACTTACGTTGCAAATGTCATGAAGAAGGCCTACAACTGGCAACGGATGCACCCTTTAAAAGTAAACCTGCGAAATGATGCAGACTGGGCAAGGGCGGCATTTTATATTGGAGCTATGCGTGCTTATAGGCTCACCGGGGATACGGCCTTTTTGAACGGCGCTTTAAAGTATGCCGAATCCGTTAATTGGGAACCTGCCCTCCGGTTTTATCATGCAGATGATGTGGCCAGAGGACAGGTCTTTTTGGATTTATATGAAGTAAAAAAAGATCCACATCGAATTGTCGGGATACAAGGAAGGATGGATTCATTAATGGCAGACCCAAAAACAGGTCGGGAATTATGGTGGTGGTGTGATGCGCTGTTTATGGCCCCGCCTGTCCTGGCTCGATTATACGATATTACCGGAAAGTCAAAATACAAAGATTACCTTAACCGGATGTGGTGGGATGCAACTGAATTCCTCTATGACCCTGAGGAACATCTCTATTTCAGGGACGAGCGGTTTTTTAATACGCGTACCTCCAATGGTAACAAATTATTCTGGTCCCGTGGAAACGGTTGGGTAATGGCAGGACTTGCCCAAGTGATAGAAAGGTTACCAAAAAGTGATCCCTATTATTCTCGTTATGTGAATTTGTTCCGGCAAATGGCGGCTAAAATTGCCAGCCTGCAGCAGCCGGATGGTTTGTGGCGGGCTAATTTATTGGATCCCGAAGAAACACCAACCAAAGAAACGAGCGGCTCCGGGTTTTATACTTTTGCTATCGCTTGGGGAATTAACCATGAGGTTTTGGATGAGGCTACTTATTTACCGGTTCTAAAAAAAGGTTGGGAAGCATTAAATAATGCGGTGGAATCCTCCGGTAAATTAACCTGGGTTCAACCTATCGGCGCCAAACCGGAAGCAGTAAAGCAGTCTGATAATCAGGAATATGGAACCGGAGCTTTTCTTATGACGGGTACTGAAATCATTCAGCTTAGCAAGAAGGATAAATTTAAATAAATCGAATTGGACATGAAGTGGTGGAAATAAAAAATATAAAAAAATGAGAAATCTAATAACCTTATTATTCATTCTTTTTTTAGTTTCCTGCTCAAATGGCAAAAAGGCACAGTTGAGTTCTGATGCCTCTATAGATTCTCTGATTCATGTTCCTCCTTTTGGAGAAGGTAAAACTTACCTGACATGGTCAAAAAAAGGGGAAAAATATGTAAACAGTCCCTTTTTTGAAGATTTTAACGGGGAAATCCATAAAGATACCTGGGATATTTTAACCGGCTCGGAACATGGTGCAAAACTTTCAGTAGATCGTTGTTTTACTAAAGACGGGTATTTGCAAATGATTTTCAGGAATGACCCGGATAAAGGTCTTCAAGGGGCGGCGATACAAACAAAGGATGAATTTCTTTATGGAAGATGGGAGGCCCGGATAAAAGCATCCAACGTACCTGGCGTCCTAAATTCTGTATATACAATTGATTGGAACAATACTGCTACCGGAGACCGGGGAACAAAACAAGAAATTGATATTGAATTGCTAAACAAATCTTTTACCGGTGAAAATGGAGAGGTACATGCAGCGGTTCATGCTGCCGGGAAGAAAAGCTATAATTCCAATCCAGATTTTAAACTTGACTTTGATCCGTCGGCTGATTTTCATATTTTTGGTTTTGATATAACTCCCGAATATATAGAATGGTTTGTTGATGGAGTGCCATATCACAGATATACCTATGCAGATGAAGGGAATGAAATAAAAATTGATGCACCACCGTACATGATGAAGATGAATCATAGAACAGGGGGAGAATGGGTAGGCGGACCTCCTGAAGTAGGCAGCAAAGCGGTTTATCTGATTGATTGGATCAAGTTTACTCCTATAAGTTTCGGAGAATAAATAAAAGGTCCATATTTTCTCCTGTTTTTGAAGGGAAAGTTTGAAATTTAAAGGGAAAGTTTAATATGAGCAGACTTAATAGAAGAGAATTTTTAAAGATTACCGGCTTGGGAGGGATTCTTTTGGCACATTCATCATGTGTGAAAACACAAGAAATGCCACTTCTGTCTTTCTCCACTTTGTCCTGTCCTGACTGGCCAATTGAGACCATCGTGGATTATGCAGTAGAATGTGGATATAGCGGAATAGAATTAAGAGGGATTCAAGAACAATTAAACCTACCGGAAGCAGCATTGTTTAAAACGGATGCTAAAGTGGACTCGTTCAATGAACTTATTAAAAAGAACCATTTAAAAATCGTCGCCTTAGGCGCTTCAGCATTTATGCATCACCCCTTAGGCAAAGAAAGGGAGAAAAGCATCAATGAAGCCAAAAATTATATACGCCTTGCTGAGAAAATAAACTGTCCATACGTAAGAGTATTCCCCAATAATTTTCCAGCTGATCAAAGAAAAGAAGATACTTTGGAATTGATGGCGTCTGCACTTCAGGTATTAGGAGACTTTGCAAGAGAGAATGGCCAGGTATCTGTTCTTTTAGAAACACATGGAGATTTACTCTGGAGTAAAGACATTGAAAAAGTAATGCAAATGACAGATCATTCACGAGTAGGGCTTATATGGGATATTACGAATATGTGGAGTGTGACAAAAGAGCCGGTAAATGAAGTTTATGATCGTTTAAATAATCATATCCATCATGCACATATAAAAGATTATGAGGTAGTTGATGGAAAAAAACAATATGTAAAATTAGGAGAG
>CAYRBD010000059.1:0-21708 GCA_964422465.1 uncultured Chitinophagaceae bacterium | reverse complement strand
TAATGACTATTGATTAATGACTATTTGACTCATGACTCTCCGCCTTTTCTCTTAACGCTTGTTGCTTCTCTCGCAAGGCTTTCCTCTTTTCTTCCATTGCCTTTCGCTTCTCCTCCATTGCCTTCTGTCTTGCTTTTCTTGCTTCCAACTTAGGACAGGGAGGAAGTTTCTTTTCATAATAAGGATTGGCTTTCACCGTATCTGCATCATAACCCAAGTTGGCAATAGCGGTACGAATGTTGGAAGGAGTGGTACGAGTGGGCGTATATCTTACCGTTACGATTTTGTTTTGATAATTGACATGCAAATATTGGATGCCGGGTTCCCGTTTGAAGTAATCTTCAATACGTTTTTGATCAACGGGGCATCTCACGCTGGTTTTTATATGAAGCGTAGCCCGATCATGCATATTTTGTCCGCTTGCAGAAAGAAATATAGCCAGGCTCAGCAATGATAATACAACTAATTTTTTCATAACATGGAATTTTAACAACAAGCCTGCCAGGTTGTTTATTTTATCCCCATTCAGAGGGATTTTCCCGCCAGGCAGCCAGGGTAGCCATTTGTTCTTCAGAAACCACTCCCCTGCTTTGGGCTTCCTCAATCATTTCAGGATAATTACTCAAGGTATAAAAAGGGATTCCGGCTTCTTTAAACGCATCTTCTGCAACCGGAAAGCCATAAGTGAATACCGCCACCAGGCCGATCACCTCTGCGCCTGCCTCCTGCAAAGCCCGGCAAGCTTCCAGACTGCTTCCTCCGGTAGAAATCAAGTCTTCTATAACCACTGTTTTGGCGCCTTTTTCCACCACTCCTTCTATTCGATTTCCCAAGCCGTGTCCTTTAGCTTTAGAACGAACATAAGCAAAGGGAAGCTTGATCTGGTCCGCCACTAAAGCGCCATGCGCAATACCTCCGGTGGCCACGCCAGCCAACAATTCTGCCTCCGGAAAAATTTCGAACACCAGATTGCTCATCTCCGACTTGATAAACTCCCTCACCACGGGAAAAGATAAAATCCGCCGGTTGTCGCAATACACAGGCGATTTCCAACCGGAGGCCCAGGTAAATGGTTTTTGTACATTTAAGCGAATTGCATTAATTTGCAACAACTTTTCAGCTACCTGTCTTTCTCTGCTTTTCATGTAGCAAACGTACAGGAAAATGCTGAAATTCCCAACAAGCGCCGATTATGAAAACGTTATTCATCCATAGCAAGCCCGTTCTTATTTCGGATAAAGAATCCAAAAACGAAACTCCTTCTTACCCCCGGCTTACCATTTTGCAAAATCCCCAGCCAGACTTGCTGCCCACCCTGCTCGACAAACTAAAAGAAGAAGCCTCCAATGGGTATCATTTTATCGTAGATAACCCTTCTGAAACCTGGGAATCTTTACTGAAAAATTTTAACCACTGGCAAGCTGCCGGAGGGCTGGTGCTCAACACAGCAGGGGAAATCCTTTTCTTGTTTCGCAGAGGGAAATGGGACCTCCCTAAAGGAAAAATGGATGCCGGCGAAAACCCGGAAGAAACCGCCCTTCGGGAAGTTACGGAGGAAACCGGCCTGAAAAACATTAAAATTATTCAAAAATTAACAGATACCTGGCACAGCTACCCCTTGTCTGTTTATAAAAATCTACCCCAAAAAGAGGCGGATACAAGAAAAGACATCTTAAAGCAAACCCACTGGTTTAAGATGGAATTTACAGGTAGCGAGCTAACCATCCCTCAAATTGAGGAGGATATTATTGACATCCAATGGATCAAACCTGAAAATGCAGAAAAATATTTAAATTATAGTTATCCAAATATCAGGCAGGTGTTTAAAGCCGCAGGGTTCTAATCTCTTTTCCAAGTCTAACCTTCTTCCAGAAATCATCCGTGTCATTCGGATAAGGTACGCGCAATGGTTCATCTTTAATACAGGCCTTATATTTTTCCTGATAAGCCGGTGAATGCAAAGCTGCATATACATAATTCATTAAATCAAGCGTGGTAAACACCTGTTTAAAATCATCTCTCAGCGCTGTATTGTTATAAGCAAAGCAAACGTTCCCTTCTTCAGGTTCGGGTTCAAAACCCAGCCCCAGGTTTCTTTCAATCGTCTCTATAATTCGCCTGTTCATACCGGGTTTAAGGCCAAGAATACGGGGATGACCGGTTTGAAAATCTGAACCCTTTGAAATCTCTTCCGGCTCATAATTTAAAATGAATAGCTCCCCCACTTTAAATCCGGCGCTGTACTCTTTATTTATCTTTTTAGCTTCCATAAGCTCCTTTCTCAATTTTCGGTGGCATCAATTTATACATCACCGGTGTAACAATTCTTGACAACAAGGTAGAGCTGATCAGCCCGCCAATCATCACGATAGCCAATGGAGAGATCAGGGGATTGCTGGACAGGGCAATGGGGATCAACCCGCCAATGGCCGTCATCGTCGTTAAAATAATCGGCAAAAAACGCGCTTCTCCGGCTTTTTCAACAGCTTCTATAAGCGGCATGCCCTGCTCTCTAAGCTCGTTGGTAAAATCCACTTGTAAGATGGTATTTTTCACTTCTATGCCCGCCAGGGCTATCAGGCCGATGGTAGCTACAAACGACAGCGTGTGGCCGGTGATCATCAAAGCGATAACAGCGCCTACGATACCCAGTGGGATAACAGAAAGTACGATAAAGACGCTCTTAAACGTCCCAAACTGCAATAAAAGAACCGCAATAAACAAAAAAGAAGCTACCAGAATAATATTCGTAAACCCATGAAAAGAAGCACTCCGGCCCTCTACCTCTCCGCCCATCTGATAACGATACCCTTCCGGCAACTTAAACTGTTTCATTTTATCTATTACCTCCTGATTGACTTCATCCGTAAGAAATCCCTTTCGGACGAACGAAGTTACCGAAACTGTTCGTATTTTATTTAAATGTTTAATACTCACCGGCGAAGTTTCCAGTTTCAAATCAGCAATCTGATTAAGGGGGATGGCTTCTCCCTGTATATTATTAACATATATCTTATTAAAAACGGTCAAGTCCGGATAAGCCGGATGCGCTGTAGTCAACAGGATGTTGTAATCCTTATTGTCTTCATTTGGGTCTGTAAAAACGCCTACCGGCATGCCTGCTATGGCCATCCGAACCGCACGACTGACGTTTACAGAAGGTACCCCCAGGGATTGGGCTTTTGCTTTATCCAGATGCACAGCAATATCAGATTTCAGGTTCCTGACCGGGTCCTTCACGTACATAGTTCCATTGGTAGCCACCAGCATATCTTCTACCCGGCTTGCCAACAGGCGCAGGGTATCCAGATTGTCTCCCAATAATTTCACCTCTACAGGCGCCGCCATGGGAGTCCCCTGCTGAAAATCTTTCACCTCCACCTTTGCCCCTTCGAAAGGTGTCCATTTTTCACGCAGCTGCTCAATGATCGCTCTCTTTTCGTCCGCATTAACATCCGGCTTCAGTTGCACGAATATTTCTCCAAAATTGCTGTGTTCATTTTCCTGAAGGACATTATAATAAATCTGGGGGTTCCCTTTTCCTACATTAGAAGTATAATACTGCACCGCCGGATTTTCTTTTAATTCTTCCTCCAACTTATGCATGACGGAATCCGTGTAAGACAGATTGGATTGTAAGGGGGCTGTCACGTCCACCAGAAATTGTGGTTTTTCGGAAGAAGGGAACAAACTCATTCCGATAACCGGAATAAGCAGTAAAGCGCCGCCAAAAATTATGGCTGCTATTATTAAAGTTACTACAGGATGTTTTAATCCTTTGTCAAGCAAAGGAGCATACGTTTTATGTATTCCTTTTTGTAAATATTGCAAAAAGAGGTTTCCATGCTCTGTCTCCGAAGGTCTTAGTATTTTACTTGAAAAGAAAGGAACAACCGTAAGCGCCACAATCATGGAACCGAACACGGTTGCAATAATAGCCACCGGGAGACTTCGTATAAAATCGCCTGACTCATCCGGTAAAAACAATAAAGGCATGAAGGCAATAATAAGGGTCGCTGTACATCCCAACACAGCCTTTGTTATCTGGCCGGTGGCCTTTTTGGTAGCTTGCAGCCGGCTATGCCCCTCCCGCATCCACCGCTCAATATTTTCTACCACAACAATGCTATCATCCACCAACAAGCCCAAAGCCACTACAAAACCAACAATGCTTAACTGGTTCAGACTATAGCCAAGAAGGTTTAACAGAATAACACCTATGGACAGGGATAATGGAATGGCCAGCATCACAACTAAAGAAGCACGATTTCCCAACGGCAATAAGGTCAACAGAACCAGGCCAATAGCAATTAAAAAATCTTCTCCTAATTCTCCCAGCCGACGACTTACATTTTCTGCCTGATCAAAATGTAAGATAAGTTCCAGGTTACCGGGCAAGCTTTCTTTGAACTTTTTAATAACCGGGAGATATGCCTTCTGGACATCCGTAATATTTTCTCCTTTTTTTAAAGCAGCCACTACCGAGACGGCACGATGCCCATTTAACCTTACAATATGTTTTTGTGGCGCATAGTCAAAATAAACGTTTGCCAAATCTTTTAAATAAACGCTGCCTTGCCTGGAACCGGTAATAATGATGTTCTTTATTTGTGCCAAGGAATCAAAGTCGGTATTGGTTTTTATATTAAAGGCTTTATGACCTTCATTTATGGTTCCCCCCGGAATATTGGCCAGTTCGCTTTTTAAAGCATTGGCTACCGCCGTCAATGGAATTTTAAGATGCGCCATCTTCCCCGTCTTCAAATCTACACGTATAATGGGATCCGGAAGGCCCTCTATCTCCACTTCTTTTAATCCCTCTACTTTCTCCAAATCCGCCTGTAGACCTTTCGCATATTTTCTCATCCTATCCCTGGAAGCATTCTCAGACACCAACTCCATCTGCAAAATATTCACAGAAGAAGGATCCACTTTTTGAACCTCTATGCTGTAAATATCCTGAGGTAACTGGCTTCGTAAACTGTTCACTTCCCGCGTCAATTCCTGGTATTTGTCATTTACATTGCTGCTGTAATCAAATTCCACAAACAACACAGCCAGACCATCGTTGATGGTGGTTTTTATACTCTTAATATCGTCCAGTTCATCTATCTTTTTTTCAAGTGGTTTTACGACCAACTCCTCCATATCTTTTGGACTGGTGCCGGGATAAATTACTGTAACAGGAAAAGAAGGGGCATTCATAGAAGGGTCTTCAGAACGGGGCATATTTAAAATACTGGAGATCCCCAAAGCAGCCACCATCAACACGATGATGAGTGTAAACTGGTAATTCTTTATGGCGTAATTTGTGATTTTCATAGGTCTGTTATTGTTCTATTCTGCGACACTGATATGGGATCCATCCTTTAAATAAGCGCTACCCGATGTGATAAGATAGCGTGCATTTTCTAACCCACTGTCTATCACTACCTTATTATGTTCAATTTTAGATATTCCCACTTTAATCTTTTGTACATGTTGTTTATCGTTAGTTATAAAAACATAGCCATTCTGTTCATCTCCATCCAACAAGGCATCATAGGGAATTCGCCATCCCCTGACTTTTGTTGAAGGATAAAGCGTAGCTTTACCAAACAGGCCGGAAGCCAATGGAATATCTTCATTCTTTTTAATTGAAAGCTGAAGGGTAAAGGCGCCTGTTTGCGGATCCACTCCTTCGCTCTTTTTCAATACGAACGCTTTAAGTGTTACCCCCGGGGCAGCATCAGTAACAATATGTGCAGAATCTCCTACCCGGAGCGCAGCCCACTGATAATCGCTAATGCCCGTTTTGAAAATCCATCCATAGTCTGTCGCACTGTTTACCAGCAAAACAGGCATTCCAGGGCCGGCCATCTGCCCCTCATGTAAATACCGTTGAAGTACCTGTCCGTTTTCCAAAGCTCGGATTTCAGAATGCTTCAGGTTAAAAGCCGCTGCCGCCTGTTGTTGTTCTGCTACTCCCAGGGCCGTTTTGGCATTTTGCATCTGCTCCAGCGTAGCTACACTGTCGTGATAGAGGTTAACGGCACGCTGATAATCACGTTTAGCTTTTTCATAAGCTAAGGTAGCCTGCCGGGAAGCAGCCTGAACCTCCGATGCATAAATCGTAGCTAATAATTGCCCTTTTTTGATGGCATCTCCTTCCCGGACATATAGCTTACGAATAATCCCCCCATTCTTAAAGGAAAGCGGGGTTTCATTATCCGTAGTAAAATAGCCCGAGGTTTCAAATTGCGGGGACAAAGTATCCTGTATAACCGGTTTGATGATAACCGGAATTGTATCCTGGGTTAAAGCCGTATTTTCAGAATTGCTGCCTGAATTACAGGAACTCACAACAAGTGCAAATACTAAAGAAGCTAAAGATAATTTCCGTTTCATAATAATGTTTTTACTATTTTAAAGGATAAGAAGCAGTTACTCTTTCTAATCTGGCCTGAGCTTCCAATATTTTATAGCGATTTATACTTACCTCCATTTGTGCCTGGGTCAGTTGATTACGGGCATCTATGGTTTCTATATAAGAATTGGTTCCTTCCCGATACCCCCGGATGATCAATCGCTGATAGACACGGGCGGATTTAAGTCGTTTTTGTGAAGACAAAAAACTGTGATAGGCAGACCGCAGTTTGTTCTTTGATACATTTCCACTCAACTGCAATTGCTCCCGGGTGTTTTCCCGGTCAAGTTGTGCATCTTTTATAGACAACCGCGCCTGTCTGATCTTGTATTTATTGCGCCCCCCTTCAAACAGTGGAATCTTTAAGCTCAGACCGGCCATGTAATAACGCGACTGGCTATTGAATTGCCAGTTTTCCGCCTGAGAACCCAGATCCAGAAAGCCATTTAAAGAAGGGTAATAGACGGACTTATCTAATTGATATTTATTTTGTTGAAGCGCCACTACTTCTTTCAGCTCTTCAAGTTCTTCCCGATTGGAAATATTGACTTCTTTATTCAACAGTTCCAGAGTTTTGATTCCATCATAAAGATTCTCCGCTGATGTATCCACAGGAGCCTGCTGATTGCGGTTAAGCAAAAAATTAAAATATCGCCTGGCATTATCTGCTTCTTGCTGAGCATTTGTTAAGTTGGCTTTAACCGTTTCAATCTCGCTTTCGGCTCTCAAAACATAAGCCGGCAAACCTTTCCCATTGCTTAACAATCTTTCATTTACCCGTTTGCCTTCCTCCGCCAGTCCGAGCGCAGACCGGTATATTTTCAAGGCCTCCAGAGCCTGCAGATATTGAAAATATGCTGTTTTTACCTTCTCAATCAACTCCCTTTTGTAAGTAGTTACTTCATACGTATTTAATTGTACCTGCTTTTCCCTGATCTTTTTGTTATAATGCAATTCTCTGTTAAAAATGGGTACTTCGGTATGGATTTTGGCATCATAAAAGTTAGTAGGCAGAAAGTTCACCTTTTGGTTTTCCAGTTGCGGAAAGGATTGTGTTTCGGTAAGTTTGTTTAGGGTAGAATAAACACCATTTAGTAAATCACCCAGAGGCAGCGGAATATCACGTCCTCCATCGGCAGTCACATAGTCTGTTTGAAAACTCACGTTTGGATAAAACAGGCTTTTGGCCTCCCGAAGGGCATAGGAAGCCTTTTTCAGGGAAATATTCTTCTGTTGCAATACAATATTGTTGGTCAGCGCACTGTCTATATAGCGCTCAAGCACCTGGTCCTGCGCCAAACCCTCCTGTGAAAAGAAGAATAACAAAAAGATTATTCCTATAACTGTTCTCATAATTAACAGTGTTAATAATAAACGTAAAAAAAATTAAATTTTATTTAAGATACTGGTATATAATTCAAAGCTATGCTGTAACACTTCGGAAGCCTCCACGCCCTCGCCAATGGTTTTATTGGCCAGCAATTCCAAATGTCCGTTATTTTTAAGGGCACAAAGACCGTGCATGTTTGCCCATATCAACAAGGCCAGCATCCGGGTATCATATCCTTTAAAAAAGCCTACGCGCTGACAATCTGCAACATTGGTTACCAGAGCCTGAAAGGCGGCTTCTCCTTCTTCCCAGCCCTGATCCGGGCAGTCGGGCGGAAGGTTCTGGGCTTCCTCAAGGTGTTTTAGCGGCTCCTTCATGATAAACATAATTTCATAAAAATCAGGATTATCCATAGCAAAATTAATATAGCAACGCCCCATTGCCTTCAACCGCTCAAAGGGGTCTTCCACATTTCGCAAAGTCTGAAATTGTCTGGACAACAACTTAAAACCCTCCTGATGCAGGGCATGCATGATTTCAGCCTTGTCCTTATAATACAGGTAGATAGTGGTTGGACTGATTCCTATTTCGGAGGCTACCTTACGGATAGAAGTCGCCTTATAGCCCTGTTTCAGAAAAAGGGACTTGGCTGCATGCAAAATGCTTTGTTTTGAGGTTTCTCCGTGTTTTATTTTTCCAGCCATATTTTAATTTCGGAACAAAGGTAATTAACAGTGTTAATATTTCAAAATAAATTCTCAATTTTTATTTTTTTCATCAGCAATAAAGATGTTTATTGGATGTTATAGTTCCTCTCCCGTAATCGCTATTTCCCGGCCTCTCTATCTAAAAATGAACCTGGTGGACAGTCAAACCCTTCCTTATTTCTCCACAACATACCCAAAAGAAAAACCTTCCGAATCCAGCATCGCATCCTGTAAAGTCCCGATTAGCAGATCATACCGCCTCAGTTGCTCCTTAGTCATATTGACAAACTCAATCTCCAATGGCAATTCCAATTCGCCTGTGATAATATCATATAAGGCATCCAGGTTCTCTCCAAAAAAGGCAGGCAGGGAAAGTTTTTCCTTCAATTGACTGTAAAAATCGCCTATCTCCCCTATAGTGCGAAAGTCAAAAATGACCTTTTTCATAAAAAAATTATTTCTTTTGAAAAGTTCGGTAGTGATCCTTTGTTACAAAAATTAAACCATCACTGCTGTACACGAGTCGGTCTTTACCCCGATAGCCGCAATCGTAATTAATGTCCGCTTCATAATATCTTCGCGTGGCCTTCTGAGGCAACTTCCTTTCCCGATTACCAAAAAGGTCGCCACCTATGGCTTTCCCGGGCAATACTTTGCAAAGATTCCCTTTCCCGGGCTGCCAGCCACGCCTTCTTGCTGCCTTCTTTGTAATATAATAATCCGGCAGCCGATGGTTTTTCCTGACAAAAGAAACGACTACCTGCTCCCGCGTAAGCTGAGCAATATCTCCAGAAAAATCCGATTCTGACAATACTTCCTTATCCTCCTTTTGCGAAGGAGTCGTTTGTTCCGTCTCCTGCTTCTTTTGGGGCTGCTTGTCTTTTCTTAGATAAGATCTTATTCCTACTATAAGAAGGATTGCAAAGATAATAAAAGAGAAAATCTTCTTATTCGAGCGCTTTTTTGTCATATTATTCCTGGAAATAAGTTAAGTTCTGATAAGGGTAAATTTAACTAAAATTCTTTTTAACAAAACCACAATTTTGTGTAGTTTTACAATCTCTCCTATTAAAAAAAAGATGAGCCTCCTTTTAAGCAGCCCTAAAAAGATAGTTGTAATAGGTCCCGAATCTACGGGGAAAAGTACCCTGGCTCAAATGCTGGCTACTCATTACGCGACAGACTGGGTAAAAGAATATGCCCGTGATTATCTTAACGACTTAAAGCGGGATTATAAAGAGACTGACCTACCAGCTATTGCAAGAGGACAAATTTTGGAGGAAGATAAAAAAACAGCACAGTCCACTCATCCTTATTTATTTTGCGATACCGATCTTTATGTTATTAAAGTATGGAGTGAACATAAATACAACCATTGCGATAATTGGATTTTACAACAAATAGCCAGACGCCCCTATGATCTTTATCTGTTAACTTATATCGACACTCCCTGGGAGCCCGACCCGCAACGAGAATACCCTGACCCGAAAATGCGACAATATTTTTATGACACCTATAAAGATATTGTTATAAACTCTGGTGTTCTATGGACCGACATCCGGGGGAATCCTCAAAAAAGATTGCAACAATCCATTGCTGCAATAGAGAAATATGGCTTATAAATCAGACAGTTCGGAATAATTTTCTTAACTTGCCTTACTAAAATGAGATATAATTTTATATAATAAATAACATAGCATGAATATTTTAGTATGCATCAGCAAAGTGCCGGACACAACTGCAAAAATATCTTTCAATGCCGATAATACCGCCTTTAACAAAGAGGGCGTACAGTTCATCCTCAACCCGGCAGATGAATGGTATGCCTTGGTACGGGCGCTGGAACTAAAGGAGCAGTCGGGGGGCAAAGTGGAGTTAGTGAGTGTGGGGCCTTCTGACTATGATCCTGTAATTCGTAAAGCCCTTGCACTAGGGGCAGATGGTGCTTTTAGGATAGATGCAGAAGGTACCGATTCTTATTTTACGGCCACACAAATAGCCGAGTTTGCCAAAGGAAAAGACTACGACCTGATTCTGACCGGAAAAGAGACCATCAACTATAATAACAGCAGCATGGGTGGTATGCTGGCAGCTCTATTAGATTTGCCCTACATCTCCCTTGCTACTAAACTGGAGATAGAAAACGGAGAAGCTACCCTCAACCGGGAAATAGAAGGAGGAGAAGAAATTTGCAGTGTTAAGATGCCCCTGGTTATTTCCTGTATGAAGGGAATGGCGGAGCAACGTATCCCCAACATGCGCGGAATCATGGCAGCACGCAAAAAACCGCTGGAGGTCATCGATGCTGTGGAATGTGAGCCCTTAACCAAAATCAAAAAATTTGAATTGCCTGAAGAAAAAAGCGGGGTTAAAATGATAGATGCTGACAAGCCGGAGGAATTGATCCGTTTGCTGCATGAGGAAGCGAAGGTGCTGTAGAGCAATTTGCAGCGATGCCCTGAGCGGAGCCGAAAGGTTTGCAGTTGGCAGTTGGCAATTTGCAAACCGAACCATTCAACCATATTAATCATATTAACCATTCAACCCTATTAACCATTTAAAACCATTCAACCATAAAACCATTAATCAAATGTCCGTAATCATATTTATAGATCAGGAAGAGGGAAGGCCGAAAAAGGCCGCACTGGAAGCGCTTTCTTATGGCGCTCAATTGGCCGGCCAGCAAAATACAACCGCCACAGCCGTCGTTCTGGGGCCGACCGATATTGATTTAAAAAGTCTGGGGCAATATGGGGCCGACAAAGTTTTACACGCGGAAGATGCCACACTGGGAACTTTTGAGCCTGCCGTATATGCAAAAGCGCTGGAAGAAGCTGCCGACAAAGAGCATGCATCTATTCTCATCCTTTCTCATAACTTTAACGGGAAAGCCCTGTCCCCCTTGTTGTCGGTTCAATTAAAAGCCGGCCTGGTAGCCGGAGCTATTGATTTGCCGGATACCTCTGAGGATTTTGTAGTTAAAAAGAACGTTTTTTCCGGTAAAGCCATGGCTTACGTCAGCATTCTCACGGAAAAGAAAATCATTTCGCTGAACCCCAATTCCTTTCCAATTCAGCAACAGGAAAAAGAAGCCGCAACAGAAACCTTTTCGCCTACCCTGCCGGAGCAACGCATCCAGCTAAAAGAAACAAAAAAACTCAGTGGAGATATTCCTCTTACCGAAGCTTCCATTATCGTTAGCGGAGGCCGCGGCCTGAAGGGCCCGGAGAACTGGGGAATGATAGAAGAACTGGCTAAAGCCTTAGGCGCCGCTACGGCCTGTTCGCGCCCCGTAGCGGACTCCGGCTGGCGGCCTCATCATGAACACGTAGGTCAGACCGGAATTACCGTACGTCCCAACCTCTACCTCGCAATCGGCATTTCGGGAGCCATTCAGCATCTGGCAGGCGTTAACGGCAGCAAATACATCGTTGTGATTAATAAAGATCCCGAAGCTCCTTTTTTCAAAGCCGCCGATTACGGAATCGTGGGCGATGCTTTTGAGATCATACCCAGGCTTACAGAAGCAGTTAAACAATATAACGAAAAACACGGTTGAGGATGAAGTCAATGCCGCTCCTCCCTTTTAAAAAAATGAGGATTCGACAAATTTGTGCTTTTTAAACTGTCATATTTTTTTTAACTTCACCCCCTTTCCGGTACCCGGAAAGCAGGACTATTATGAAAAAAAAAGTAGAACTGGAGATTGTTGCCCTTTCGCACAGCATCACACAGACCCATTCTTATGCGGTAGTTTTAGGAGAGCGTAACGGGCTTCGCCGCCTGCCTATTGTCATAGGCGGGTTTGAAGCGCAGGCTATTGCCGTTGCTCTGGAGAAAATGCAACCCAGCCGCCCCCTCACTCATGATCTTATGAAAAACTTCATGGAAGCTTTTGAAGTACTTCTGAAAGAAGTGATCATCAGCAACCTGAGCGATGGCATTTTTTATGCAAAGCTAATTTGTGCTGATAAAGAAGAAACCATAGAAATAGACTCCCGAACCTCTGATGCCCTGGCTTTAGCTGTCCGCTTCGGCTGTCCCATCTATACTTACCAAAGTATCCTGGAGCAGGCCGGAATCAGCATGGAGGAATCCGGCAAAAAAAACAAAGAAGAATCGGTAGGCGGAACCGAAAGGAGCAGAGAAGAAGACCTCAGCAAACTCAGCATAGAAGAACTAAACCAGCTGCTAAAAGAAGTGTTGGAGAAAGAAGACTACATCAGGGCCATCGCCATTCGCGATGAGATCAACGGAAGAAAAGAAGACGAGAATAACCCGTGAAGTTACTAAATGCTTTTTTCTGATGGTTGTATTTCCCCGCTGTAAAATCAATCTCGGCCTGCGCATTCTTGGCCGTAGAAAAGACGGGTTTCACAACATTTCCACCCTGTTTTATCCGGTTCCTTTTTTCGATGCCCTGGAATTTATCCAGGCGAAGGAAACCCGGTTACATTTATCCGGTTTGCCGATAGAAGGTAAAAATGAAGATAATCTTTGCTTAAAAGCCTTCCATCTGTTAAAAAAAGACTTTCCTGACCTTCCTTTTTTTGATCTTTATCTCCATAAAGTTATTCCTACCGGCGCCGGGATCGGGGGAGGATCGTCAGATGCGGCCTGGACCTTACGGGCACTAAACAAAAGGTGTAATTTAAATCTTTCCGGGAAACAATTGATCTCCTATGCTACAAAGTTGGGAAGCGACTGTAGTTTTTTTACGCAGGACAAGCCCTGCCTCGCAGAAGGGAAAGGGGAAGTCCTAACCCCTCTGGACTTTGATATCCTTCAAAAACATCACCTGCTTCTTGTTTGCCCCCAGCTACAAATCAACACCGGAGAAGCCTATCGGATGATTCAGCCTTCTGCACAGGCATCTTCTCTCATAGACGACATTCAGCAACCTCTTTCAACCTGGAAAAAATCCATTGTTAATGATTTTGAAAAGCCCGTATTCAAGCAACATCCTTATTTAAAAGAAATAAAAGAGACACTGTATGCCAAAGGCGCCGCTTACGCTTCATTAAGCGGGAGCGGCGCCTCCGTTTACGGCTTATTCGAGAAGCGGGTAAATTCTGAAGATTTTTCTTTCAAGGGCAGTATTACATTGGCGTTTAACCACAAAGTAATCTAACCAACTCTATTACTGCGCCTTGCTATCTGCTTCCTCCAGTTTCTTCTTAAGCTCATTATATTTGTCCATCTTACTCTGACGGGCATAAACTCCTTGTAAGCCAATGATGGCATTTTTATAAGCCACCATCTCATTCGGGGTCAGGGAATCTTTAGCATCCAGAATAGAATAGGCTTTGTCCAGGTAGGGCAGCGCTTCTTCCAGGTAATGGTTCTGCCTATCAGCAAGAGAATCCTGTTTCTTTTTATCACCGCCTTCCATATTTCCCAAAACAGTACCCAAATGAGCTGCAGCATTATAATACATCAGCCCCAGGTTAAAGTTAGCCGCATATCCATCCGGTTCTAACGCTATCGCTTTCTTGTAGTATTTTTCAGCATTCTGGAAGAGGTCTTCATGATTCTCTGGCAAGGTAGCGGTGGAATCTCCCGTGCTTTTCGGATTGGCCTGGTTATCGTAAGAAATAGCCAGATTCAAGGTAGCATTATAGTTATTAGGATCATTCTCTACCACGTCTTTCAATTTACTAATTAACTTATCCGTCTCTCCTTTTTCGTTGTAATAATTAATTTCTTCGTTGGTAAAGTCCTGGTCGGCAGGGAATAATTTCTTAGCCTTTTCCAATACGGCAAAAAACTTATCTTCATCCTTGTCCTTATATTGCTGAAGAAGCACTTTATAAACAAAAGATTCTTTGTTATAGTCAATATCTGCAAGTTGCTGGTAGTACTTTACAGCGGTATCTTTTTCTCCCAGGTTGTAAGCTGCGTTTCCGATATTGAGGATAGCCATCGTATCTATCTTACTTCCCATTCCCAATTCCAGGCTTTGCATGTAATCATTTACCTTTTTCACCCTTTTAAAGGCGCCAAGAGCGGCTTTGTAGTCTTTGTTGTTGAATCCATTGGCTCCGTATTTCCAATAATCCACGTAAAGATCGCTCAACGGTTTATAACTGGTGAGCAACATGGTGGTGTATTTAGGGTCCAGTTTGAGGGTTTCTTTATAAGCATCAAAAGCCGTATCACGATAGGCTTCTCCCGTTTCGCTCAGGCTGTCTTTTTTGGATAGTCCATAATAGATTTCACCCTTCAGGTACCAGGTTTTGGCCTTATCGGAGGTTTTGGAATCCTTAGTCGCCGGATTGATGTAAGATGCGGCTTCTTTCAAATTACCATCGTCATAGCTGCTTTGCGCTTTGCGTACATTTTTGTTCTGAGCCATTGTCCCTGAAAAAGCAAAGGCTGCCAGTAATGCAGTTAGGAGTGCTACTTTAGATTTCATAAACTTTTTTTTAACAAATACAAATATAAAAGATAATTTATTCTTCTGAGACATCATTTTCAGGATTGTTGTCTTTTTCCTGATTTTCTTCATTCTCTTCTTCCACCTCTTTTTCTTCTTCCCGGACGGGGGCTATCGCTGCAATGGTATCCTCTTTATCCAGCCGGATCAGCCTTACTCCCTGGGTAGCCCGTCCTGCTTCCCGAATTCCTTCCACTGCCATTCGTATAGCAATACCCGACCGGCAGATAATCATCAGGTCATCGGTATCGCCAACCGCCAGCATTGCTACCAGCGCACCGGTTTTCTCCGTAACATTTAAGGTTTTAACCCCTTTTCCTCCCCGGTTGGTAATGCGATAATCGCCAATTGCCGTACGCTTGCCATACCCGTTTTCAGAAACCACCAAAACCGTCTTGGGAGCAGTTTCGCTTTCCCTTTGTACACAAATCATACCAACTACTTCATCTCCACCGGCGTCCACTTCTATACCCCGAACCCCAATGGCGCCCCTTCCTGTAGGCCGCACCTTTTCTTCATGAAAACGGATAGAACGCCCGCTGCGAACGGCCAGCATAACAAAACTATCGCCATCGGTCATTTTCGCCGCCAGTAACTGGTCTCCTTCATTAATAGTGATGGCGTTTATCCCGTTTTGCCGCGGACGGGAAAAATCTTTCAGCCGGGTTTTTTTAATAATACCCTGTTTTGTGGCGAGGAGAATATAATGGTGCTCTACATATTCCTCATCTTTCAAATCCCGCACCTCTATGATGGCCCTAATGTTATCATCGGGGGGAATACTAATCAGATTCTGGATGGCGCGCCCTTTCCCTTGTCGCTCGGCTTCCGGAAGTTGATATACCTTCAGCCAGAAACAACGTCCCTGTTCGGTAAAAAACAAGAGCGTGTGATGCGTAGAAGAGATAAACAAATGCTCAATAAAATCTTCATTACGGGCTCTGCCGCCAATTACGCCGCGGCCGCCACGTCTTTGCTGCCGGTAATTTTCCACAGAGGTACGCTTGATATAACCAAGGTTGGAAACCGTTATGACCACATCTTCTTTTGCAATCATGTCCTCAATGCTCAATTCATCGGCACGGTACTGTATTTCTGTCTTTCGTTCATCCCCGAATTTCTTTTTCACTTCCAGCAGCTCGTCCTTAATGATCTGCATTCGCAATCCTTCATTTGCCAGTATCTCTTTTAGATGCTCAATCAATTTTCCAATTTCTACATACTCCTCCTTGATCTTATCCCGCTCCATGCCTGTAAGACGTTGAAGCCGCAACTCAAGGATAGCCTTCGCCTGGATTTCAGAGAGTTGATAATTTTCCATCAATCCCGTCTTGGCCTCCTCCGGCGTATTGGAGTTGCGTATAAGAGTGATAATCTCATCCAGGTGATCCAGCGCAATAAGGTATCCTTCCAGAATATGGGCCCGCTTTTCGGCTTCCCGCAGTTCATACTTTGTACGCCGAATAACCACTTCATGCCGGAAGTCAACAAATTCTTTTATGAGAGATCGGAGGTTCAGGGTTCGGGGGCGCCCGTTCACCAGCGCAACATTGTTAATCCCAAAAGAGGTTTGCAGCTCGCTGTATTTATACAACTGGTTAATAATAACCTGAGAAATAGCATCCCGCCTTAAATCAATTACAATGCGGGTTCCTTTTTTATTGGACTGGTTAGAAACATGTGTAATGCCGTCTATCACCTTCCCGTTCACGAGGGCTCCGATCTTTTCGGTCAGTGCATCGCGGCTTACCTGATAAGGCACCTCCGTAATAATAATTTGTTCCTTCCCGGAGGCGGTTGTTTCTATTTCTACTTTCCCCCGAACGACAACCCGGCCTCGTCCGGTATGCATCGCCTTTTTCACTCCATCCATACCATAAATGATCCCTCCCGTTGGAAAATCAGGCGCCGGAACATACTGCATCAGGTCTTCTATAGAAATATCTTTATTATCCACATAGGCCACACAACCGTCAATCACTTCTGATAAATTATGAGGGACCATGTTGGTCGCCATTCCCACAGCAATACCCGAAGACCCATTGACCAACAATTGAGGAATACGACTGGGTAGAACCACCGGCTCTTCGAGGGTGTCGTCAAAATTGAGCATGAAATCAACGGTATCCTTGTTGATATCATCCAGCATGTTTTCAGCGATCTCGTTCAGGCGGGCTTCCGTATATCGCATAGCAGCAGGGCCGTCTCCATCCTGAGAACCAAAGTTCCCTTGTCCGAATACAAGGGTATATCGCATACTCCAGGGTTGTGCCATACGAACCATCGCATCGTACACGGAGGTATCGCCATGTGGATGATATTTACCCAACACTTCCCCGACAATACGAGCAGACTTTTTTGTAGGCTTGTTGTGGGTCAGGCCGAGGCCCTGCATGGCAAATAGTACACGCCGGTGTACCGGCTTTAAACCATCGCGCACATCAGGAAGCGCCCGGCCCACTATCACCGACATGGAATAATCAATATAGGCGGACTTCATCTGCTCCTCGATGTTAATGGGGATAATGCGCCCTCCCTGCTCTTCCAAATTATTCTCTTCCATAAAATTTACGGGTTAAACACCTCTCTTTATTTTGTGTATCTTTTTAAGGTCAAAAAACAGCCTAATAGCCGAAAAGATGGACAAAGATACAGCTTTTAACGCCAGCAATGAAAGGAATTATGAGATTCTTTCTATCTTCATCCTTTAAAATAGAATGCAAACGCTACTCTTATGAGAAAAATTCTGGTATTAGGAGCGGGCAAATCTGCAACCTCGCTCATTCACTATCTTATCAAAGAAGCAACTGCCCTGAATGCACATCTCATCATCGTTGACCAGGATGTGGAAAATACACGAAAAAAAACGGGAAACAGCGCCAGCGCTTCTGTTCACAACTTCGATATTCAGGATGCAGAAAAGAGAGGAAACGCGATCGCTGAGGCAGACCTGGTACTTTCGCTTCTGCCTGCCGCACTTCACCTGCTTGTAGCAAAGGACTGCATTATCCACAAAAAATCACTGCTTACCCCTTCCTACCTTTCCCCCGAAATACAAACTTTAAAAAAGGAAATTGACCGGGCAGGCATCCTCCTGATGGGAGAAATGGGACTGGACCCCGGCATTGATCACATGTCGGCCATGAAAGCGCTTGGCCACATCCGGGAGAAAGGCGGAAAGATAACTTCCTTTCAGAGTTTTTGCGGAGCCCTTGTTGCTCCCGAAAGTGATGATAATCCCTGGCACTATAAAATATCCTGGAGTCCCGGTTCTTTAATCACCTCCGGAAAAGAGGGGGCAGCCTATCGGAAAAATGGAGAAATCAGAACGCTCCCTTACAAAACCTTATTCGGCAGTTATAAAACCCTTGCTGTGCCGGGAATGGGGAAACTGGCTTATTATCCCAACAGGGATTCTTTACGCTACGCCAAATTATACGGGCTTGAAGAAATTCCCTCCCTCCTGCGCGCTACCTTTCGCCACCCCGATTTTTGTGAGGGCTGGCAAACCCTTGTTTCACTCGGCCTGACAGATTCCACAAAAGTGTTTAATACAGACCGGCTGACCTACAAAGAATGGCTTCTTACGGCCCTTTCTCATTCTCATTTAGCAAAAGAAAAGGTAAAAGAAATTCAGGACAGCAGCCAGCTCTTACACAAACAATTGGCCTTCCTGGGCCTGTTATCGGATCAGTTTATCAATAAGGGTACCCAAAGCGCAGGAGCCCTTTTATTTGACCTGGTCTCAGAAAAACTGGCTTTAAAAGCAGAAGATAAGGATCTGATTGTTTTGTTACATCGGATCACCTATAAAAGCAACAATGAAGAGCCTCACACCTTTCAAAGCCTTCTGAAAGTAAAAGGAGATAACAGCATGGATACAGCCATATCTAAAACAGTTGGGCTGCCGCTTGGCATTTTAGCAAAACTACTGCTTACCGGGAAAATTAAACTGACCGGGTTACACATCCCCACTCTCCCGGAAATATACCTCCCCGTATTAAATGAACTGAAACGGGAAGGAATCCGGTTTGTAGATTATTAACGTTTACTCCTATTGTTATTTCGTCCTCTTCCGCCTTTCCGTCCGAATGATTTTCCACGTCCTCTCTTACTCCTTTTACTACCGGAGCGTCCCAGGGTATTCAGATTCGTCTGGCCAACTACATCTACGAAAGTGTGCTCTTCATCTCCCTGCCGGCTTTCTAAAATAACCGGTTTCAGATCATCGGGTTTCCCTCCTTTCTTATTGATGGTTCTGATCTCCAAAACCCGTTCAATGGTTAAGGGGTACTGGGTATGACTGTCCTTGTAGGAATACCACATCAGGTTTTTAAAAATATCCCTTTTCTGCAGGTAGGCCACTCCCAGTTTTGTTTCCAGGGAATCTGCATCTTTTGGAAAATGTTGCAGCGCATCCAGATAGGTATCCAGTTCAAAATTCAGACAACACTTCAGCCGGCCACATTGCCCGGAGAGCTTGCTTTGGTTAATAGAAAGATTTTGATAACGCGCCGCCGTTGTACTCACCGATTTAAAATTGGTCAGCCAGGTGGAACAGCAGAGTTCCCGCCCACAGGAACCTATCCCGCCCAGTTTGGCCGCTTCCTGCCGGGCGCCAATCTGGCGCATCTCAACTTTTAAATGAAACTCGGAGGCATAGACCCGTATGAGCGATCTAAAATCTACCCGGGCATCCGCAGTATAAAAGAAGGTGGCTTTTTTCCCGTCTGCCTGAATCTCCACTTCTGAAAGCTTCATTTCAAGGTTCAACTCTTTAGCTAAAACCCGCGAACGGATAAGCATTTCCTTTTCTCTTTTCTTATTGGTACGAAATTTACTCAGATCATAGTCCGTAGCTGCACGAAGTATCTTTTTGATATCAGGCGTTTCTTTCACTCTTTTTTTCTTCATCTGAAGGCGCACCAGTTCCCCGGAGAGCGAAACCTCTCCTACATCAAAACCATTCACCCCTTCTACAGCCACCAATTCTCCTTTTTGGAAAATCTGATGGGTGATGTTTCTATAAAAATCTTTCCTGCTTCCCCGGTTAAAACTAACCTCAACTATATCAAAAGGGGCTGCCTGATCACTCAGCGGAATATTTGCAAGCCAGTCAAAAACATTTAGTCGATTGCATCCTCCGCTGGCACAGTTCCCGTTACTTCTACATCCTGCCGGTTTTCCATCTGCTCCAGTACCACAACTTCCACATGGCATAATATATATTGATTATTGATTTACATAAATAAAAGACCACTATAATTGCACTCTTTCGAATGCACTAAAGTACAAATTTAACATTTTTCTTCCAAAAAGATTATTTTCCCTCCGCCATTCAGCGTAAATTTCCCTAAAATCGTATTTTTTGCCGGTTTGTACACAAGGTATAATAGCCGTTTCATAGTTGTTATGTGTTGTTTTGCTTTTTCTTGTATTTTTCTCTCGCTTTTATTTTCCACGGTGCGTTGATTTGCCAATCTCCTGCCATTATACATCCATAGGGTAGTATTTCGTCCACCACTTCACCAAGTTTGAAATCACTCATTTGCCGTTTCACGCTTTCCGCATTCTTATAAGCGCTTGGGAGTTCTGAAATATCTATATGCTTTGAAAAAAAACGGACATCTAAACCTTTTGTTTCTTCCTCAAATAATTGTTCAATAGTCTTATCGGCGTGATTCCTTTTATGACGGGTTCTGCTTATGTTTCTACCTGCTCCGTGTGGTGCAAATCCCATATTATTTTTGGTCGTTTCTCCTTTTACAACCAGTACAGGTTCACTCATGTTTAACGGAATAAGACGCAGGCCATCTTTCGAATCAGGAACAAATTTGTCATCAATTGGAGTGGCTCCTTTAGCGTGATAAAATAAATCCCCATCTTTAAAAACAAAATTATGCTCATTCCAAAACCTGTCAACCTTATTTGTTTTGAGTTTACGCTCTGTCGCATCGTGTATAGTCGCGTGATTCATTTTTGTCCACGCTCTAACGAGCTGTAATGCTTCCCAATAAATTCTCCCTTCATCGGTATCAAAAGGTATCCAGGCATTTTTTTCGAGCGTTTTGGGAGAAATTTCACGTCTAAAAAAGTTAGCTAATCTCATTCCTTTCTTGTAGAGGTTTGCTCCAAAACCACGGCTTCCGTGATGAGTAACCATAATAGTTTCTCCTGTTCGCCTGGACTGTCCGACAAAAAGGAAGTGATTTCCATCTCCTTGAGTTCCCAAATGACTTTTGGCTATATTAATGCTTTTTTCATCATTTAAAAATCTGTTGTCTAAAATCTGCTCCTCGAAATCTTTTGGCAATATAGAAAATTCCGCTCTGCCACCTCCACCAAAGTGTGTTACTGAATGTGCAGCGTCTAAAACCTTTTTAGGAGAGGTGTTCCCGAAATTAGTCATCATAACTGAACAACATATATCGGCACTGTGCATTGATGGATGGATCGCATTTTTAGCAACTACTAATCCACCTACAGGAATTTGACCATTTCCACCTGTTGGACAAGCATCGGGCATAACTGCACCACCAACTATAGTTGGTGTTTTCATCAGCACCTGCATTGTGTTGAGAACACTTTGTACATTACTAACCTCCTCTTCAGTATCGGCTTTTATGTTTTTGTAGAAATCAACCGGCTGGTCAAAAGGTTCAACAATAACAGGTGCAACAGTCTTTAAATAATCATTTAAACTGTCGCCTGAAAGTTCTTTTTGATTCGCAAAGTCAATAGCTTCTTTAAACCATTTCCCCGGTCTATATCCTAAGTCAATTAAATCCTTTCCTGTTATCATTTTACTCTAATCAATGTTCTTAAACTC
>CAYRBD010000058.1:13144-21717 GCA_964422465.1 uncultured Chitinophagaceae bacterium | reverse complement strand
GGTGGAAAAGTGATTCAGGAAATCCAACGCGAAACAGGCACCAATATTAATATTGAAGAAGTGGACCGGCATGGAGAGGTAAGCATCTATTCTTCCAACAAAGAGGGATTGGAAAAAGCATTGAAATGGATTAAGGGGATTGTTGCAGAACCGGAAATTGGAGAAACATACGAATCAATCGTTAAATCCATTATGCCTTATGGTGCATTCGTGGAATTTATGCCCGGTAAACAGGGCCTGTTACACATCTCTGAAATCTCCTGGAGCCGTCTTGAAAACATGGATGGTGTGTTTCACGAGGGCGATAAAGTAGAGGTGAAGCTGACGGGTACCGACCCACGTACCGGTAAATTCAAGCTTTCCCACAAAGTACTGGAACCCAAACCGGAAGGATATGTAGCTCCAGAACCCAGACAGGGCGGCGGGAGCCACTCTAAAGGACGAAGGAACCACGATAGCAGGAAAAGAGAACATTAATAATTCCGATATTGTCATTAAATTTGCCCTTTAGAATGGCACTATCGGTAAAACATCTGCTGGGTATCCGGGATTTGACGCTTCAGGATATTGAGCTTATCTTCCAGACGGCTGATAATTTCAAAGAGATTTTGAAGCGGCCGATCAAAAAGGTTCCTTCTCTACGAGATACGACCATCGCCAATCTCTTTTTTGAAAACTCTACGCGGACGCGGATTTCTTTTGAGTTGGCGGAGAAAAGACTTTCTGCAGATGTCGTAAATTTTTCGGCTTCCTCCTCCTCGGTGAAGAAGGGGGAAACGCTGATAGATACGGTCAACAATATCCTGGCTATGAA
This sequence comes from uncultured Chitinophagaceae bacterium, assembly GCA_964422465.1. GTDB lineage: Bacteria > Bacteroidota > Bacteroidia > Chitinophagales > Chitinophagaceae > FW021-bin31. The sequence continues at coordinate 20,903 of CAYRBD010000058.1, read as the reverse complement.
GGTGGACATGGTCGTAATCCGACATTCTGCCGTGTGGGCACCCCATTTTTTGGCTAAACACATTAAGGCTTCTATCGTCAACGCAGGTGATGGCACGGATGAGCACCCTACCCAGGCATTGCTGGATTCTTTTTCTATACGGGAAAGATTAGGTGCGGTAAAAGGAAAGAAAGTGGCCATCTTGGGAGATATATCTCATTCCAGGGTAGCGCTTTCTAATATTTATTGCTTAAAAAAGCAGGGAGCGGAGGTGATGGTAGCCGGGCCGCCAACCCTCATTCCCAAGCATTTAGCCAGGGCGCTGGATATCAAGGTGTCTTATAATCTTCGTGAAGCGCTGGAGTGGTGCGATGTAGCCAATGTTTTACGCATCCAACTGGAACGGCAGCACATGCCGCTATTTTCTTCCTTGAGGGAGTATAATTTGTTTTATGGTATTGATAAGGCCTTGCTGGACAGCCTGCATAAGGATATTGTGATTATGCATCCGGGTCCCATTAACCGTGGGGTGGAATTGAATTCTGATGTGGCTGACTCCCGTCAGTCCATTATCTTACAGCAGGTAGAAAATGGGGTGGCTATACGTATGGCCGTACTTTATCTACTGGCAGCAAAGAGTGAAGAACCAAAGAAAGACCAGGAATGAAAATATTCAGAACTATAGGTATTCTATCTGTCCTTCTTTTATTTGTGAGCGCTTTTTTGCCTTGGGTAAATGTGAGTGCTCAGGATGTGACCTACACCGGGCTCAGGGCGGGAAGGAATGGAACATGGGCTCCGGCAGTGGTAGCGTGGGGGTTTGCTATATTGTATCTGGTAACCATGTTCATACCGAAGTTGTGGGTAAAAATGCTGGGGGTATTCTGCGGTGTGGTGGTGGTAGCGTGGTCATTTAGCGTGTATTACCGGTTAAGAGGCACGCCGTTGCAACCTCAGGAAATGGAAATTGGACTTTATCTGTTCTTACTGGCTTCTCTAGGGATCATTGTATCTGCTTTAATCCCTTATATTCCTGATAAGTATAGGAAGGATTAAACCGGAATTCTCTCTGCGCAACTTTGCGGAGGCTCTGCGTAATAGCTCTCGTTGTACCGCAAAGAACCGCTGAGGAGCAAAGAACCGCAAAGGGTCAGCAACCGGACTTCAAGAAAGAGGATATCCTAATCCCTGCCGAGATTAATAGAAGTTTTCTAGTAAATTTGACTGGAATTCTCTCTGCGCAACTTTGCGAAGGCTTTGCGCAACTCTGCGTAATAACTTCTCGTTGTGCCGCAAAGAACCGCCGAGGAGCGAAGGATCGCAAAGGGTCGGCAACCGGATTTCAGGAAAGAGGATATCCTAATCTATGCTGAGATTAGTAAGTACTTTTAAAGCATTGCTTCTTGCTCAATTTTCTAAGATGGCAGCAAGGTTTCTCAACTCCTCAAACCGGTAATGTTCTTTTTTATTTTCGTAACACAGACTAAGCTCGTTCAGTAACAGATGAATAATTTCCCGGTTGGTCCGTGGCTGATAAAAAACGTCTCTGGAGGGTAAGCCTAACTTTTTGAGATAAACTTCCACATCATCGCCGGTGTATATTTGTCCTTGAAGTGGATCTAAATAAAATAAGATGGCCGATTTTGATTCTTTCAGGAAACTTTGATTTTCAAGTGGAGAAGGCGGATCAAATAGATCATAATAACCTAAAATAAACTGCCTGGGCAGTTTGATCGCGAAGATAGGGATATCCAACCGCTGGCAGAGCGTCAGGTACAATATGCCAATTGTGATCGCATTGCCTTTTCGGCTTTCTACCACATTATTAATGAAAAAATGCTCTGGCCGGGCATAGGCAATTTCTGATCCTTTGATACCGAAGTAACTGTAAATCATGCTGTTCAAAACATTGATCTTCTCCAATGGGGTCAGGTAATTATTCAATTCCAGCCAGATGTTACGCTCAATCCTTTTTATTTCCTGAAGAATGGAGGCAGCTGACAATCCCGGATATTGATACCTGGCAGTGAGCAATGCTCCGGTGAGCAAATCGGGCTCTTCTGCTACTCCCCACTGTCTGAAATCAGCCTGTAAATTCTGGAAATGTACCCGGTGTATCAGCATTTCCAGACGTTCTTGTACTGCCTGGTCGGGGGTCTCTTCCCAAAGGCTCTCCAGGTTGGGAATGATGCCGGCTCCATAATGCAGGATCTGACTGGCCACCGTATCAAAAACTTCCTGATCGGGGTCGTCAATTAGCTGTAAAAGCGCTTGTATTTCACTGTTTGCAGAGTTCATTGCAAAAGTATTTATCCTTTTTTCCGGGCTGCCGGTTTCCGGGAAGCGGCTTTCTTTGTTCCTGTCTTCTTTTTAGCGCTCCCTTTTTTCAACGTTCCCGGTTCATTTTTCTCGATTATTTTCTTTACCTCTTCCAAAGAAAGTGCTTTTAATTCTTCCGAAGTGTATTTATCTCCATTTTCTTTCTTTCCCAGCTTAATAGATTTCTTTTTAAAACGGATGAAAGGCCCCCAGCGCCCGTTCTCGAGGGCAATTTTATCTTCCTCCCACCTTTTGATATAGCGGTTGGCTTCTTTCTCCAGCTTAGCTTCTATCAGTTCTTCAATATCCTGCTGGCTCAGGTTATCAAAGTCGTATCTCTTGGGTATATTGACAAAGATTCCTTTGTATTTCAGGTAGGGACCAAACCGGCCTACCCCTTTTGTAACGGGTTCATTTTTGTATTCTGCAATCGGGGCGTCTGCCTGCTTCTTTTCTTCTATTAGCTCAATGGCCCGATCCCTGTTTACAGATAAGGGGTCCTCTTTCCGTGGGATGGAGATGTACTTTTTTCCCCATTTTACATAGGGGCCGAACCTCCCTGTCCCAACGGTTATTTCTTCTTCTTCATAGTTGCCCAGACTAAAAGGGAGTTTAAAGAGGTCAAGAGCCTCCTGGAGAGTGATGGTTTCAATACTTTGTCCTGGTTTGAGGGTAGCAAAACGAGGCTTTTCTTCATCCTCAACATTGCCAATTTGTACCATGGGTCCAAAACGTCCGAGACGGGCATAAACCGGCTTCCCACTTTCTGGATCAGTTCCAAGTTCATGTTCTCCCTTCGCTCTTTCTGCATTTTCTAAAGTGTATTCTACGGTTTTATGGAAGGGCCCGTAGAAATTATCAACCATCTTGTTCCACTCTTTTTGGCCGGAAGCTATCTCGTCAAATTCATTTTCAATGTCTGCTGTGAAACTGTAATCCATGACTTTTTGAAAATGCTCATTCAAAAAATCGGTTACCACAAGTCCAAGGTCCGTTGGAAACAGTTTGTTTTTTTCTACCCCGGTGTTTTCTTTTGCCGTTTGCTCCTTAATTTGTTCTCCTTTCAGTTCCAGTATCTGGTAATTGCGGGGTTGGCCCTCTTTGCTTTTCTTTTCCACGTATCCCCTGTTTTGGATCGTGCTGATGGTTGGGGCATAAGTGGAGGGACGACCTATACCCAGTTCTTCGAGTCTTTTTACCAGGGAGGCTTCCGTATAACGAGCAGGTGGCCGGTTAAATCTTTCAATAGCCTTCAGGCTGACTAATGGTAAATCTTGTCCATTGGTAAGCGGTGGCAACAGACCGGCATTTTCCTGCTCTTCATCCTCTTCTCTTCCTTCGATATAAACCTTCAGGAAACCATCAAATTTTAATACTTCGCCCGTGGCTGTCAATTGGTTGTGATGGCCTGAATCGGCTTTAATTGTGGAAATATCAATTTTAGCCGTTGTTTTTTCCGTCCGGGCTTCTGACATTTGTGAAGCGATGGTGCGCTTCCAGATCAGGTCATAGAGTTTTTGTGCCTGGGGAATGGATATCTGAGTAACGTTGAGATCTGTGGGGCGTATAGCCTCGTGCGCCTCCTGCGCACCCTGGCTTTTGGTCCGGTATTGCCGTTGTTTATGATATTCATTCCCATACTGTCTGGTAATAACTTCCCGGGCATTATTTATTGCTGTTTGGGAAAGATTTACCGAATCGGTACGCATATAGGAAATGAATCCACCTTCGTACAACTGCTGTGCCAGACGCATGGTACGGGAGACGGAATAACCCATTTTTCTGGCTGCATCCTGCTGAAGCGTGGAGGTAGTGAAGGGGGCAGCCGGTGATTTTTTGCCGGGTTTTACCTGTATATCTGCAACCGTAAAAGCTGCACCCTTGCATTTTTCCAGGAATTCCCGGGCAGCGTGATTTTCTTTAAAACGATTGCCTTCCGCTTTAAAAGTTACCGGTTTATCGTGGATATCTTTCGCCCTGAAGTGCCCCTCAATCTTATAACTGCTTTCGGGCCGGAACTTATTAATTTCTCTTTCTCGCTCTACCAATAGTCGAACCGCTACGGATTGTACGCGGCCCGCTGAGAGACTTTTTCCACTAAGTTTTCGCCATAGTACGGGAGATATCTCAAAGCCGACCAGGCGGTCCAGGATCCGTCTTGCCTGTTGTGCGTTGACCAGGTTCATATCGACCAGCCGTGGAGACTGGATAGCCTTCTCAATAGCGGGCTTGGTAATTTCATGAAATACAATGCGTTTAGTGGTTTCGGGCTTTAGCCCCAATACTTCACACAAATGCCAGCTGATGGCTTCTCCCTCGCGGTCCTCATCCGTTGCCAGCCATACCTCTTCGGCTTTTTTTACCTGCTTCTTCAATTCACTGACGACCTTTTTTTTATCACTGGAAACGCTGTAGTGTGGGTGAAATCCATTTTCAATGTCAATTCCCATCCCTTCCTTATCCAAATCACGGATGTGTCCCATTGAGGAGCGAACCTCAAAATCTTTTCCCAGGTATTTTCCAATCGTTTTTGCCTTGGCTGGTGACTCTACAATTAATAAGTTTTTTGTCATTTATATTATTTTCGAACGTATTCAATTAAAAAAATAAACCTTAAACTCTTTACTATATTGGGTTTAATGGGATTTCTGGGAATCCCCGAATGCTGCAAGTATAAAATAATCAGGTCAAATAATAAAATCGTTTCGGGTATTAGTCGTCGGGGTGTGTAAATTATCTGTAACTTTATTGCATGGATGTGGTAATGATAGGGTCAGGAAATGTAGCTTACTGCTTTAGTCATTTGCTCAGGTTAAATGGTCATAAGATCATGCAGGTTGTGAGCAGGAACAGGGAACATGCCAGGGAACTGGCGGAAAAATTAAATACGGCTTATACTTCAGATTTCTCTGATATTGAGTTGGAAGCTGATGTTTACCTGGTTGCTGTGAGCGATAGCGCGATTGCTGAAGTCGCGGATTGTTTGCGACTAGGTAAACGCCTGGTGGCTCATACCGCCGGGGCGGTTGATTTGAAAGCATTGCAGGATATTTCTTCCAATATTGGTGTTATTTATCCTTTACAGATGCTTCGTAAGGAAGATTTTAACGGGCAGAAGATTCCCCTGTTGATTGAGGGAAATAATCCGTTGGTGGTTAATCGACTGGAAGCGCTGGGAGCAGCCCTGTCTGATGATGTTATTGAAATGACTTCAGACCAGAGGCTGAAAATGCACCTTGCAGCTGTTTTTTGTAATAATTTCCCCAATTATCTGGCTATGATTTGTAAAATTTATTGTGCTGAGGAATCTTTGGATTATAAGCTTTTATACCCGATCCTGAGAGAAACGTATGAACAAATGACCAGAGACGTGGAGGAAGGGCGCCAAACCGGGCCGGCAAGGCGGGGCGATCAGCTTACTCTGGAAAAGCATGAGCGGTTGCTGGAGCCTTATCCCGAGATGAAAAAAATATATCAGACCCTGAGCCGGAGTATTCAAAATTATTATAAACAAAAGTGATGGAAAAAGAGTTAATAAAATTATTGTCAAAAGCCTTAGAAGGCCGGCAGGCTCATATTGATTTTGAAGCTGCTGTTGAGGGGATTCCGCTCGAATATTGTGGAAGGAAGGTGGAAAACCTGCCCTATACGATTTGGCAGTTGGTGGAGCATATTCGAATTGCCCAGAAAGATATTTTGGAATTTTCGATTAATCCGGAATACCAGGCACCCTCCTGGCCTGAGGATTACTGGCCTGAACAACAAGAGCCGGCTGATTCCGCACAATGGGAGAATGCATTGAAGGAAATTAAAGCGGATCGGAAGGCTTTTATTTCGTTGTTAGAAGATCCTGAAAGTGATCTTTATAAACCTTTTCCGCAGGGGAGCGGCCAAAACCTGTTGCGGGAAGCTTTGCTTATCCTGGACCACAATTCTTATCATACCGGGCAGATTATTGTAATGAGGCGATTGTCAGGTATTTATAATTGAAGATATAATGGGCAAACTCTTTTATCTTTGCCCCAGCTACAGGCTGCGCTATCGCTCCTTCGCCTGCGGGGGAAGGAGAGGAAAGTCCGGACAGCAGAGGGCAACGCACCACCTAACGGGTGGGTTTTCTGCAATTAAGCGGGAAAACAGACAGCGCCACAGAGAATAACTACCTTTCGACCTCGTGCCGGAAGGAAAAGGTGAAAACGTGGGGTAAGAGCCCACGGCGGTTGCCGGTAACGGTAATTGCGGGTAAGCCTTGCGTGCTGAAATGCCAAATAAGTCCCGCTGTTTTGCCTTTAAGCAAAACGATGAGCGGCTCGTTTATTTTCCTAGATGGGAAGGCGGGATGGGTAGGCAGATAAAGTGCATGCGTGAGCAGGTACGCAGATAAATGATAGCGATCCGCCACAAGCGGATACAGAATCCGGCTTATAAGCCTGTAGCTGTTTTTTAGTCATTAGTCAGTTGGTCATTAGTCAATCTCTTCGACTTCGTCCGGGAAGCTCCCTTACTCATTGAAATTGTCAACTGGCAGGTCGATCAGGACGGGCAGGAAAATGCCACCCTTCACCCGGAAGTATCCGGTCGTTGATTATATTTATCCCGGTCCCCAGGGAGCGACGGTAAAAAATTGGTCTTTTATTCCATCCAGGAAAGATCACCTGGCTTTAACCTCTTTAGGTTTTGTAGTGGTGGTTATCAACGGAACCGGAAATCCACTGCGAACAAAGGCTTTTCAGGATGCCAGCTATGGACAGATGGCTATTAATACCCTTCCCGATCAAATAGCCGGTATCGTCAACTGGCCAAACGTTATCCTTTTATTGATACTACGAGAGTCGGCATCTGGGGGCATTCCGGAGGTGGTTTTGCTACGGTAAGGGCCATGCTTAAATACCCGGATTTCTTTAAAGCAGGGATTGCTGAATCCGGAAATCATGACAACAGGAGTTACGAATCCGACTGGAGCGACCGATATAATGGGCTTTTAACGGCAGCAGAATTTAAAGCGCAGGCCAATGAAACGTATGCCAACAATTTAAAAGGACATTTAATGTTGGTTCACGGGTTGATGGATGGAAATGTTCCCTCACAAAATACCTTATTGTTGGTACAAGCCTTAGAAAAAGCAAATAAAACCTTTGATCTTATTTTGTATTCCAATAGCGGGCATGGTTATTTAAGTAACTACTTCTATCAAATGAGACGTCGCTGGGATTATTTCGTAAAATATTTATTGGATAAACAGCCACCTTTGAATTATAAGATAGAAACCGAAAGATATCCGAGGGTATCTATTCGGTAATTAAAGAATTTATATCTTTAAATATATATAAATATGTTCCAATTTAAAAAAATTATTTCTTTTATCTTTTTGTTCTTCCCTATAATTTCATTTGCACAAAGTAATCAGTATAAAATTACAGGGCAATTTACAGAGATTAAAGGCTATAAAAAAGCTATATTG
>CAYRBD010000058.1:1684-13044 GCA_964422465.1 uncultured Chitinophagaceae bacterium | reverse complement strand
AAATTTCATAGGGATACCGTGCCGATTCGAAATAAAACATTCTCTTTTAAGGGTAGAATAAATACACCTGTAAAAGGGTATTTAAGATTTGAAAAGGAGTCCACACCTGGCTCCGATGAAGATAAAAACAGGGAACGGCTAATTTTTTACTTTGGAGCAGAGGATGTAATCATTTGGGTGAGAGATTCTTTAAAAAACGCGGTCGTAAAGCACTCCAAAATAAATAAAGATTACAACGAATATCAATCTGCTATTTCCAGCGCTATGGATTCTCTAAACGCAGTTTCTTCAGCATTGCGGCACATGAATCCAAAACAAATAGCGGATACCTCTTATAGAAATAGTTTGGAAATAAGAAATAAACGCGCAAAAACTTTAAAGAGAAAATTGCATTGGGAATACATTCATCAGCATCCGGATTCCTATTTTAGCTTATTGGCTTTAAAACAATTGACTTACGCTTTTCATGATATTGCAGCACTGACAAAGGATTTTAATCTGATATCGGAAAGATTAAGAAATAGTCATACGGGGAAAGAGTATGCTCAATTTATTCAGGCACAAAAGAATCTTGTGGTCGGAGCCTATGCCCCCGATTTTACTTTAAAGGACACCGCCGGGATATCGGTTTCTTTATCCGACTTCAGAGGAGAATATGTTTTGGTCGATTTTTGGTCGAGTTGGTGTGGGCCCTGTAGAAAAGAAAATCCGAATGTGGTGAAAATGTATAAAAAATATCATAACGCTGGGTTTATGGTGTTAAGCGTTTCACAGGATGCCGCATCTTGGAAAAAGTCTTGGCTGCATGCTATTCGTGAAGACCATCTGAGTTGGTCCAATGTAATAGATTCAAACGGTGAGGTGGCTAAGTTGTATGGAATCAGAAGTATTCCCCAAAATGTATTGATTAATCCACAGGGTGTGATAATAGCTAAGAATTTGAGAGGAGGGGTACTTGGAAAGGAATTGATAGAGATTTTTAAATAATGTTCTTAACGGTACGATAGTTATTTTACAAAAATATAGCCTTTAAATGAGACTCTCTTTTTTTTAATATATAAAAATATTGCTCTCCATTCCCTCTAAATTCCCTATATTTACATCCTAAAAAAACTCCTTAATACCTGTATTTATGCGAAAACTTACAATCCTTTTGTTTTTGTTAGGGTTGGTTGCTGGCAGTGCATCTGCTCAACAACACAAAATCAAATTTATTCAGTACAAACTTCCAAATGGTCTTACTGTTATTCTTCATCGGGATACTACCGTTCCCGTGGTGGCGAATACAGTTCTTTATCATGTGGGTTCCAAAAATGAAAAACCCGGACAAAGCGGTTTTGCTCATTTTTTTGAACATCTCATGTTTGAAGGTTCCAAATACATCAAGAGGGGCCAGTTCATGAAGTACGTGAGCAATGCCGGTGGGCAACTCAATGCCAATACCTCTGCAGACCGTACTTTTTATTACGAAAACCTGCCTTCTAACCAATTGGACTTGGGCCTGTGGCTGGAATCGGAACGGATGATGCACGCTAAAATAGAAACTGTGGGCGTGAATACCCAGCGGGAAGTGGTAAAAGAAGAAAAACGCATGCGCGTGGACAATCAGCCTTACGGCACCATTTTCAAGGAGGTATCCAGTCATCTGTTTAGAGGAACGCCCTATGAATGGACGACCATTGGCTCTATGCACGACCTGAATCAGGCAAAGCTGCAGGATTTTATTGATTTCTATAAAACCTACTATGTCCCCAACAATGCGGTGCTTTCCATTGCCGGAGACATCAATATTGATAGTACAAAAAAAATGGTGGAGGCCTATTTTGGCCCTATTCCTAAGGGAACACATTCTATTCCACGGCCAGAAATTCACCTGAAGCCCTTAGGCAACCTTGCCAATAAGGTGGATACTGTTTATGACAACATCCAACTTCCGGCCGTGATAGAAGCTTATCGTGGTCCGGTGGAGGGGACCCCCGATTATTATGCCTTTCAGGTGCTCTCCGATGTATTGAGTGGGGGGGCTTCTTCCCGCATGCACCGCGATCTGATAGATAAAAAAGAATTGGCGCTGCAGGTGGCTTCCATCCCCCTGTCGATGGAAGGCGTTGGCGCTTATATTAATTTGGGGATTGTAAATGCGGGGGTGAATCCACAGACTTTACAAAAGGCGATAGATGAGGAGATTCATAAAATAAAAACAACCGAAGTAGGGGCACACGAATTTGAAAAAGTAATGAATCAGATCGAAACAAGGTATGTGGGCCGTTCATCCACCCAACTGGGTATTGCCGAGCAACTGGCCAATTATTACGTATATTTTGGAAATGCAGATTTGATTAATACTGAATTGGACCGGTATAAAAAGGTGACCCCGAAGGATGTCTTGAGGGTGGCCAATAAATATCTGAATGATGACAATCGAATTATCCTTTATTATTTGCCTCAACCAGCTAAAAATAAAAAAGGCTGATTTACTTCCGTTTAAATTAAATAATATAGAATTATGAAATATTTATTTTCAGTATTGGCTCTCTTTTTAGGAATACCGGCATTTAGCCAGGTACATATAAATCGGTCACATGCACCGGCTGCCGGGCCGGCACCGGTGATTAACATTGGTACTCCTGCCAGCTTTATCACGGATAACGGAATTAAAGTTTTTGTAGTGGAAAACCACAAGGTTCCAAAGGTTAATGTCTCTCTCATCCTGAAAAGGGACCCGATTTTGCAGGGAGATAAAGTGGGTTACGTAAGTATGGCCGGCACCATGATGCGTCGGGGAACGGAGACAAAATCAAAGGCGGAACTAGACCAGGAAATTGCTTTTCTGGGAGGAAGTGTAAGTTCTGGCAGTACCAGTGCATCTGCCTCCTCACTCACTAAGAACTTCGACAAGATATTTAGTATTTTCTCAGATGTAGTACTCCATCCGGCTTTTCGGGATTCTGAACTGGCAAAAGTTAAAAAACGGGCGCTTTCCGGTTTGGAAGCTGAAAAAGACGACCCTTCTTCTATCCTGAATAATGTGGTCTCCGTGGTGAATTACGGAAAAGATTATCCCTACGGAGAAGTGGAAACGGATACAACCGTTAAAAATATCGAGGTAAGTGACCTGAAGAACTACTACAACACCTATTGGAAACCCAATATTGCCTTTATGGCTTTTGTGGGGGATATTAATACCGAAAAAGCCAAAGAACTGGTAGAGAAATATCTGGGTCAATGGCAACGGGGAGATATTCCGAAACATAATTATACGGAACCTCAAAAGCCTGCAAGGAATATGGTTTATGTAGCGGACCGCCCTTCAGCTGTTCAGACCAATATAGATATCACTGACCCCATTACTTTCAAACCCGGGTCGGCCGATTACTTTGCAGCTAATATTATGAACCGCATTCTGGGAGGAGGTTCTTCAGGATGGTTGTTTCAGGATTTAAGAGAGAAGTATGGCTTTACCTATGGCGCTTATTCCAGAATAGGTACGGATCCGCTGGTAGGAAGCTTTTCTGCCTCTGCCGCCGTGCGTACAGAGGTGACGGATAGCTCGCTCATGCGCTTCATGGTGCAGTTAAACCGTATTAGGAATGAGCAGGTCGGTGCGGCCAAATTGGATAGCGCAAAGAATGTGATGTCCGGAAACTTTGCTTTATCCTTGGAAAGTCCTTCCAGGATTGCTCAGTTTGCGCTTAATATTGCCCGATATAATATGCCAAAGGACTTTTATAAGAATTATCTGAAGAGTATTGACTCCGTTACGGCGGCAGACGTTCAACAGGTAGCCCGCAAATACGTTACCCCGGATCGGGCCAACATCGTACTGGTAGGAAATTCAAAAGATTTTTCCAAAGAATTAAGTAAATATGGGCAGGTACAATATGTAGATATTTATGGCAATCCTGTCGATGCCCCCGTAAATAAGGCTGTATCGGAAGATGTAACTCCTAAAAGCGTGATTGATAAATACATAGAGGCTATTGGCGGAAGGGACAAGATTAAAGAGGTAAAAGATTTGTCTGTTCAGGCCAGTACCGAAATGCAGGGGCAAAAGATTGAAATTACTCAAAAATACCTGTTGCCGGATAAATTTGTTATGACCGTTACGCTTCCTGCTCAAAACATGACGGTTTCTAAAATGCTGGTAAACCGGGATAAGGTGGAATCACAACGTATGGGACAGGAAGTTCCACTAAATGCAGAACAAAAAGAAGGGTTGAAAAAACAAACCAATCCTTTTCAGGAAATGGACCTGCTAAATGGAGCGTATAAGTTGAAACTGACCGGCATTGAGAATATTGACGGAAAGGAGGCTTACGCATTAAAAGCAACGGATAGCTCGGGGAAGGTGACTAATTATTATTTTGATACAGATAGTGGTCTGGAACTGAGACAAGCAACCAGTAACAAGACGCCACAGGGAGAGGTGAGCAGTATAACTGACTTCAGCGATTACCAAGAAGTTGAGGGGATAAAGTTCCCATTTGCGATGAAAACTCAAAATGGCCCGATGAAAATGGATATGACAGTGGACTCTGTGAAAGTAAATAGTGGCTTAAAGGAGAGTGATTTCCAGTAAAGGGCAAGATTAAATCAAATTTCCCTTACCTTGCACCCCCAACTATGGCGTAGATTTTATGTGGCGTGCCTTGAAGAAACCGGTTTTTTTATTTGCACTTCTTTTGTGCCTGTCCTTTATTGGTGTAAAGGCACAGGATATCCATTTTTCGCAATTTTATGAAACACCGTTATTGCGAAATCCGGCGCTGGCGGGTATATTTACAGGAGATTACCGGCTGGAAGCCGTATATCGTAACCAGTGGAACAGCGTTACCATCCCCTATCAGACGGGAGCGTTGAGTGGGGAAGCCAAGTTTCCTATAGGAAAGCACAATGACTACATTACCGGTGGCCTTCAGCTTACCTATGATGTGGCCGGTGCTTCTCACTTTCAGACTACGCAGGTATTACCCGTGATCAACTACCATAAGTCGTTGAGTGATGTGCGCAACATGTACCTTTCAGTAGGCTTCATGGGGGGCTTTACACAGCGCCAGTTCAATCCGGCTAACCTGACTTTTGATAATCAGTATAACAATGGGAAGTTTGACCCTACCGCGCCCAGCGGAGAAATGTTCAGCCGCTATAACTATCTTTATGCGGATATGGCTACGGGGTTGAGCTTTAACAGTACTTTCGGGAAAAATGTTAACTGGTTTGCGGGTGTTTCTTATTATCATTTTAACAAACCCAAACTTTCATTTTTTGATGATAACACAATTGAACTGGACCCGAAATTTGATTTTAGCGCCGGGTTGAGCGCTCCTCTCAACGATTATGTCAAGTTGATCGTTGAATATAACCAACTCAAACAAGGGAGTTACTCGGAAGTTATGGCAGGTGGTCTGATTGGATATGCCATTCAGTTGAACCAGGGAGCCCGTGAACACATGGACATGATCTATGGAGGTGCTTTTGTTCGTTGGGATGATGCCATTATTCCGGTGGTCAAGCTGGAGCTTGAAAAGTATATTGTCGGCTTCAGTTATGATATCAATGTTTCTAAATTGAGTATGGCCAGCCGGGGCTTCGGAGGATTTGAGATTTCCCTGTCTTACAAGGGATTCTTTAACCGGCCGGGCAGCACGTTAAATGCCCTGCGTTGCCCACGGTTTTAAATTCTTTTCCCAGCCTTAAAAAAATGATGTAGCTTTGCTATAGCAAAGTTGGGTTTATTTCTTAAATTTCTCGAAATGAAGACAAAATATTTTATCGGATTTGCAATATTTACGCTGCTTCTTTTAGTGGTGAGCATGCCGGAGGTTTGGGCACAATGTTCCATTTGTACTAAAATTGCCGGCGATCAGGGGGAAGGAGTTGCCAAGAGTTTTAATGCAGGTATTCTTTACCTCGCCGCTATCCCCTTTACCGTGGTTGGTTTTGTCGGTTACCGCTGGTATAAAGCCAACCTTCCTCAAGAAAAAGAAGAGGAGTAAAAGGAGCCTTAGTGTTTAAAATGCCGTTTCCCGGTCATGACCATTACCATATCATTCTGTTCACAAAACTGAACGGAGTCTTTGTCGCGGATGGAGCCCCCCGGCTGTATTACTGCGCGAATTCCTTCAGCATGAGCCAGTTTTACACAATCGTCAAAGGGGAAAAAAGCATCGCTGGCCATTACAGCGCCATTGAGGTCATGTCCAAATTGTTTTGCCTTGGCAATTGCCTGCCTGAGTGCATCTACTCTTGATGTCTGGCCGGCCCCTTTTCCTATGATTTGCCGCTCCTTAATTAAGGCTATAGCATTAGACTTTAAATGTTTGCAGACCAGATTGGCAAATTTGAGTTCCTCTTTTTCCTTTTCAGAAGCGGGACGCCCGGTTTCCTCCCATTTTTCGTAATTGCCCTGGTCTATTTCCTGTTCCAATACGCCATTTGCCACATTTTTATAAATCGTGGTAGTGGAAAGGGGAGCAATTTGTTTTAATAAAATGCGATTCTTCTTCTTTTTCAATATTTCTAAGGCTTCCGGACTAAAGTCTTTAGCTACTAAAATCTCAAAGAAGATTTTGCTAATGGCTTCTGCCGTTTCCGCATCCATGATGGCGTTCGTTACCAAAACGCCTCCAAAAGCGCTCTCGCTATCGCCGGATAATGCGGCCTCCCATGCTTCTTTAAGGGTGGAACGAATGGCCAGCCCACAGGGATTGGTGTGCTTGATTACAGCAAATACTTTTTTCCCATTAGGAAACTCTTGTACCAGCCGGACAGCGGCATCAATATCTACCAGGTTGTTATAAGAGATGGCCTTACCATTTAATTGTTCAAATACATCTTCAAATTTTCCATAAAAGGCTCCTTTCTGATGAGGGTTTTCACCATAGCGCAGGCTGTTGGAAGGACTGGCAGAGGAGAAGAAATAATGTCTTTCTTCCTTTCTGAGAAAGTATTCAGCAATGGCAATATCATAATGAGCACACAATTCAAAGCCCCTGCTGGCATAATAACGTCGCTCCTCCAGAGAGGTAACTCCTTTATTTTCATGCAGAATGCGGGACAAGCCCTCGTAATCTTTATTGGAAGAAATGGTCAGCACATCCTTATAATTTTTTCCTGCGGCACGAATAAGGGATACGCCACCAATGTCAATCTTTTCTATAATTTCCTGCTCTGCATCCGTATTCTTTACCGTTTCTTCAAAAGGGTACAGGTCCACAATGACCAAATCAATTTCCGGGATGTCGTATTCTTTCAGTTGTCCCAGGTCTTCCTGATTTTCTCTTCTGGCAAGAATACCACCAAATATTTTTGGATGTAATGTTTTTACTCTTCCCCCCAGAATGCCGGGGTAGTCAGTCAGGCTTTCCACTGAATGACAAGGTACTCCCTGGTCTTCAATAAAATGCTGAGTACCTCCAGTAGAGTATAGCGTTACCCCTAATTGATGCAGTTGTTTTATGATATCCGCCAGGCCTTCTTTGTGAAAAACGGAGAGGAGTGCAGACTTGATTTGTTTTTGCATGATAAACCTAAAAAATTTATTATTTCAACGATAATATCCAGGCTCCCTGGTCAGGAACTGAAAAGCAGTGCAAATTTAGTTTTTTACAGGCAGTTTTCCATTTTTGCTTTTGCCAGGGGCTGACGGAAGCATCAAAAACAATCATGTGAGGGGAAAAATGACGCTGAATATCCTTTATTTTCAGCCGGTTGTATCGGGATAAAATAACATAGTCCAGGGGAAAGAAGCTTCTCAGTGAATCAGGATGAAAATATTTTTGAATAAGCCCTATTTTTTTATTGTGAAACTTGAAAAAAGGAAGGTTTCCCTGCCTTATGGTGCGACTTTTAATGTGAAACACTTCTTTTGCGGGCATGAGTGTGTAGCGTTGAATGTTCTTATTATCCAGTCCTGATGCGTTTCCCAGTATTTGGGACTGTTGTCCGTTAATCATTTCAATAGTTGAGTATCCGGCAGTTTGATATACTATAAGTTTTTTTTGTGTGTGGTTTTCCCATTTTTGCATCAGGGAAAACAGGCTTCCTACTGCGATTATTGCCAGTGCTCCAACTAAAGCCTTCTTTCTTTTATGAAATATCCAGATGAATAACAGGATGATAAAACCATAAAGCAGCAACAACTCCATCGGATGCAGGCGTATGTGTTGAAAGCGGATAAATTGAAATTGATTGGCCCAGAGGATGCTCCGGTTCATGAACCCTAACAGCCCGGACAACCCCATTCCCAGAAGTTTTGCAAAAGCCGGAATAAAGGAAAATGCTAAAAGTAAGACTTCTCCGTAGAGGGCAAGGGTAGCAGCGGGAATCAGCAACAGGTTACTGACAAGAAAAAAGGAAGGAAACTGGTGAAAATAATACAAAACCAGCGGGAAGGTGAGCAATTGTGCAGCAAGAGAAATGGAGAGCATTTCCCAAATATAGTTACCTGCCCTGCTTTTGAACCAGAGCAACTTGTTGAACGGCTTCTGGAAAATAAGGATTCCGGCTACCGCCAGGTAGGACAATTGAAAACCTACATCAAATAAGAGATAAGGGTTGAAACAAAGGAGTAGAAAAGCAGATGCTGCTAAAGAATTATAGGTATTGGCTTCCCGTTTAAAAAAGAATTTTCCCGCGACAAGAAAACTCAGCATGATGGCAGCTCGCAGAGTGGAGGGGTGTGCCCCGGTAAGCAAAGTAAAGCCCCACAGGAAAATACAAACCAGGGCACCTTTGATAATCCTGAAGGCCTCCCGGTCAGGTAAAAACCGGAGTAACCCTATCAGGATCAGGTAAATCAATCCAACATGCAAGCCGGAAATGGCGATCAGGTGTACCACGCCAACGTTGGCATAAGCCTGGTACAATTCCGGATCCAGATTGCCTCTATAGCCTAACAGCAACGCTTCCGCGACACCCAATTCTCGCGAAGGTTTAATATACTGCTCTAAAACGCTTAAACAAATAGCCCGGCAGTTCAGGAAAAAAGCCGTTATAGACCTTTTTGGGGGTTCCTTAAGAAGCAACCAACTGCCTGCCGGAAGATAGGCGCTAAAATAAATATTTTTAAGCTCGCAATACCGGCTGTAGTCAAAAGCTCCGGGATTATTGGAAGGTTTAATCTCCTCCAGCCGGTTGGGAATGAGGAGTGTTTCTCCATATTTTAAAATTGGCTTTTGTTGTTCCTTTTGAAAATATAAAAAAGCTTTGCCACGGGCATTCTGAACCGTGTCGCCATTCAGTACGGATTCAATTTTGGCTTCTGCCTTCCAACTGTGAGGTTTTTCCTCAAGGGGACTAACCAGCCTTACCTTCAGGAAACTGCTGTCAGTCAGGAGAGGTCCGGCAAAGTCTGGTCTCAGGCTATCCTTATTCCACCAGGTTAGCAGGGCGCCAAGCAAGAATAAAGAAAATAAGACTCCGCCTCCTGAATATTTCCTTAACCGACCTCCCAAAAGCGTGAGTAGAAAATAAAGAATAAGACAGACCGCAATAAAAATTGCGACAGCCGGCAACGGGTAAAAGACCGGCGCCCACGGGAAAAGCCATCCCAGGATGATACCTGCTATAAGCGGAGGAAGAAGCCTGAGAAACGGAGCTTGCTTCCAAAGGGGAATGTTGATGGGAGCCATGCCCTAAGTTACCAAAATTTAGAAGAATATGCTAACTTGAGCAGATGAATTTTCTGGCACATGCGTATCTTTCTTTTGATCAGCCGGGGCTACTGGTGGGCAACCTGATAACCGATTTTATCAGAGGATACCCTAAGAAAAAACTTCCCTCGCCCATCCAAAAAGGAATTAAGTTGCATCATGCCATTGATAAATATACAGACCATCATCCCGCTACACTAAGCGCTAAAAAGTATTTATATCCTTCTTCTGGAAGGTATTGGGGGGTGTTTCTGGATGTGATTTATGACCATTTCCTGGCTACTGATTCGAGTCGTTTTTCTTTGGAGGGACTGGCCACCTTTAGTACGAAAGTTTATCAGACGCTGGATACTTATGAGAAATATCTGCCTCCCCGGTTTAAAAGAATATACCCATACATGAAACGGCAGGACTGGTTATACAGCTATCATTCTAAAAGAGGGATTTACAGTGCTTTTAAAGGAATTTACCATCGGGCGAATTACCTGGAAGAAAGCGATGTCGCTTATAAAGCCTTCATCGCTCATTATCAGGAATTGCAGCAATGTTATTTAAAATTTATGCCGGAAATGATCATTTTTTCAAAAGCATTTATTGATGAAATAAAGGGTACTTCTTCCCAATAAATAATTGTAAATTGCTTCCATGAATATCTATTTGAATACAGCCGGAGCGGGGTTGTTAACTTCTGAAGCCATTATAGCAGCTCAAAGATTCCAAAATGCAACTTTAGCAGACCCGAGCGAGGCTTTTTTAAACTGGATGGCAAAAGATCTTCCGGAAACCCGTAATATGGCTGCGCGCCTGTTGGATACCGGTGAAAGACAGGTTTCTTTCCTCCCCAATTTTTCTTTCGCCTTGTCCGTCATCATTCAGGGACTGCAGGGGCGTGTAAAAAAGGTTTTGCTGTATCAGGCTGATTATCCTTCTGTGAACCTGCCTTTTGAATTGTGCGGATTTGATATTCATTATGTGAGCAGTCCTGATGGATTTCACATTGCTTCGGAAGATATTTTTCAAATGATCGACCGGGAAAAAATTGAAGTGTTAGCCATCAGCCATGTACAGTATTTATCTGGTTTTAAAATTGACCTGGAGACTATTGGACAATATTGCCGGGAAAAAGGCGTAGTTTTTATAGTGGATGGTACGCAAAGCATAGGAGCCGCCCCCCTTTCTTTCAACAAACTGCCGGTGGACGTGCTCATCAGCAGCAGTTACAAGTGGCTGAACGGAGGTTTCGGTTCTGCTGTCCTTTGTGTAAAAGATTCTTTTATGGAACGGTTTCCTCCCCGTATGGCGGGCTATGGTAGCATAGACAGGAATGGGTTACAACCGGAATACCATCCTTCTAATAAAAGTTTTGAGCCGGGCCACATGAATGCCCCTGCATTGCTGCAACTGGGAGAAGGCCTCCGGCACAAGCTGGAAACCGGACTGGATGCCATAGCAGAGCATAATTCTCATCTGATGCGGCGACTGCAGGAGGGGATGCGGGAGTTACCTTATCAGGTGATAGGAGGAGATGATTTTGAAAACCGTTTACACATTTTAATTTTCAAAGCAGAAGAAAAGGTAGCGGATTTCTTAAAAAAGGAAGGTTTTGCACTAACCTGGAGGCAGGAAACGATTCGCATCAGCCCTCACTATTATAATACGGAGGCCGATATTGAGATGTTTATTCAAATCTTAAAAGATTTCAGGGAA
>CAYRBD010000058.1:0-1584 GCA_964422465.1 uncultured Chitinophagaceae bacterium | reverse complement strand
ATTAATTTTTCAATCTTAACGGCATAAGCAGCATCAGCAGATCCTCATTTTCTTCCTTCTCTACCGGCCGTATGATCCCGGCACCGCCCGGCGTAGAAAGTTCAAATTGGATTTCTGGACTTCCGGCAACTCCAAGCATATCCGCGAGGAAGCGGGCATTGAACGCAATTTCCATGTCTTCTCCATCGTACCGGCAGCTCATTCGTTCGTTTCCTTCAAAAGAAAAGTCCTGGTCTTGCGCGTTAAGCTGGAGTTCGCTCCCGCTTATAGAAAGAGCTACCTGGTTAGTGCTTTTGTTGGCAAAAATACCGACCCTTCTGAGGGCTCCCTGAAAATCTGCAGTATTGAGAAACAGTTTATAGGGATTGTCTTTGGGGATAACCACCCGATAATCGGGGAATCGGGCATCAATTAATCGGCAAATAAGCTCTAATTCATTAAAAGCCACAAAAAGATGGCTGTTATTGTACGTAAGCGTAAGCACAGTTCCGGTGGAAGGCAACGTGTTTTTTAAGAGGTTAAGCGGTTTTTTAGGTACGATAAAGTTAGCCTCTTCCGGGCAGGAAACACCGTTGTAGCGGTATTTTACCAGCCGATGGGCATCGGTAGCCACGCAGGTGAGAGAGTCAGACGCTAATTCAAAATAGACTCCGGTCATGGCAGCACGAAGTTCATCATTACCAACGGCTACCAGCGATTTTTGAATAGCAGATGAAAGTATTTCCGAAGACATTGTAAAGGAATTGGATTCGTCAGGTTCAGGAGATTTTGGAAAGTCATCTGCGTTTTCACCTACTACTTTATATTTTCCATTATCCGAGGTAATGTCAATGGCAAGAGTTTCAGGATCAATGTGAAAAGTCAGTGGCTGATCGGGATTACTTTTCAGATAATCAAGGAGGATGCGTCCCGGAACGCAGATTTCCCCGGTTTCTTTTGCTTCTATATCCAGATGTACCTTCATAACTGTTTCCAGATCGGTAGCAGTAATGATCAACTTGTCTTTTTGGATTTCAAACAGGAAATCTTCCAAAATGGGGAGCACATTGTTAGAACTCAAAACGCCGCTCACGTTTTGCAGGTGTTTTAGTAAGGAAGAAGATGATACAATAAAGTCCATGGAGATTAGAGGTTTATTTTGACGATTAATTGAAACAAAGATAGAAATATTTATCTCAATGTCGTTTGGTTAGTTACAAAAATTTAGAAACCGTGATTTCCCCAGGCTAACATTAGCGTTCCCTAACCCAAATAGTTCGTTCCCTAAATAAAAAATTTACTAATTTAAGACAATTTTCTTTGCGAAAAAGCAAAAGAAAGTTCTACTTTCGCGTGCCCGGAATATATAATGAGTAATGGTATAATTTTTGATATGTTGATGCATTCCCTTTTTTTATTCTACCGGTTTTGAAATTTGTTACAGGAAAGTTCATTAAATTTTGATGTTGATGCAAAAGAATTATCGTTTTATTTTTGTGTTATTCATTTTATTTTTATTTGTCAGTCAATTTTCTTTTGCACAACAAGCCGGGAAACAGGTTCCCATCAAGGTTCCCACGACTCAAAACACACCCAATGCCCTTT
>CAYRBD010000057.1:0-21845 GCA_964422465.1 uncultured Chitinophagaceae bacterium | reverse complement strand
GCAATAATAAATAACGCGCTGATGCTGATGCCGTGCGTAACCATTTCCATAACGGTACCCTGATAAGCCAGGGTTTCAAAGGAAAAGATACCAATCATGATGAATCCCATGTGGCTCAAACTGGAAAAAGCAATAAGCCGTTTTAAATCCGTCTGGGCATAGGCCATTTTAGCGCCATATAAAATTCCTGCCACGCCGAGAATGATGGCCAGTGGCGCTATCGACCTTGCTGCATCGGGGAACAGGGGTAAAACAAATCTTAACATCCCGTAAGCAGCTGTTTTGGTCATTAAGCCGGCCAGGATTACACTTCCCGCGGTGGGAGACTGTGTATAAGCATCGGGCAGCCAGCTGTGAAACGGAAGGGCAGGCAATTTGACTACAAAGGCAATCAGAAACCCACACATCAGCCAGAAAGCAAGGCCGGATGATATAGAGGTACCTAACAATTCAAAATAATCAAAAGTATAAGTGCCGGTATTGCTTCCGTGAACAAAATACAATCCCAGGATGGCCAGCAGCATAAGCAAGCCGCTCAATTGGGTAAAGATGAAGAACTTAATACTGGAATATTTTCGCCTTTCAAACCCCCATATTCCTAAAAGGAAGAACATGGGAATCAACATGACCTCCCAGAAAAAGTAGAAAAGCAACATGTCCAGAGAAAGAAAAACCCCTACAATGCCGGCCAGCAACCATAAAGTATTAAAATGGAAAAAACCAACCCGTTCTTTGATTTCTTTCCAGGAAGCCAGAACAGATAAGCCTCCTACGAAAAGGGTGAGTACAATCATAATCAGGCTGAGCCCGTCCATAGCCAAGTGAAAACTGATGCCCAACTGTGATATCCATGGAATGTTGAAATCTTCAATCCATTGTCCTTTCTCCAAGAGGTTGACGTTGCTGCCTTTTCCTATCCAGAGACCAACAGAGATGATGAAATCAATGAGTACCGCGAGAAAGGCAATCCACCTCCCCGCAGTTTCGCTCCATTTACTGATTAACCAGGAGAGCAGGCCTCCCAGCAGGAGAATGATGATGAGATCAACCAAAATCATAAGAATAGAATAATTGTAAAAGCCAACGCTGCACCAAAAGCTATCCCAAACAAATACCAGGAGAGAAAGCCATTTTGGGTGCGGCTAAAAGATTTATTTAATAACAAGTTCAAATTTCCAATACCTCCATAAATCCGGTCTGTAAAGTCGTGTTTATCAATCTTTGACAACCAAACGGCAGGGCGTACAAACAGGGTGTCATAGAGTTGGTCAAACATCCAGCCCAGGAACAGGAAATGATAAAGACCTTTTCCAAAACCGGCCGTTTTAAAACGATAGGCGGGCTGCGGTTTTTTGAGAAAAAACTGCCAGGCCAGATAGACGCCTAACAGGGCAATTAGGGCTGTAATGATTTGCAAAATAGCCTCTTTGCTTTCCATTCCTGCCGCTATTTGTACTTGTGGTAAGGCCTTGTCCAGGAAGTTAGAAAAGGGAGTGAAGTGCCCCCATGAGTGTGGAATCTCTATAAACCCGGCTATCAGGGATAATATTCCTAAAACTATCAAAGGAATTTTGATGCTGCTTCCAATGTGATAATGCACCTCTGTTTTTTGTTTTCCAAAAAAGGTAACAAACACCATCCGGAAGGTATAAACAGCGGTTAAGAAAGCGCCAACAAACCCGGCCAGCCACAGCCAGATGCTCCCCTTGGTAGAAGCCATTGCGAAAAACAGAATCTGGTCTTTACTATAAAACCCTGCTGTAACCAATGGAATGGCAGCAAGGGCTCCGGCTCCAAAGAGAAAGGTCCAAAAGGTGACCGGTAGTTTTTTACGCAGCCCGCCCATCTTAAACATATCGTGTTCATGGTGCATAGCCAGGATAACTGCGCCGGCAGCGAGAAATAACAACGCCTTGAAAAAGGCATGGATCATAAAATGAAAGACAGCTGCAGACCAGGCACCTACGCCCAGGGCTAAAAACATGTACCCAATCTGGCTGATGGTAGAATAAGCCAATACTCTTTTGATGTCTCTTTGTACCAGTGCGCTACAGCCGGCAATCAGCAGGGTAGCCGCACCAATGATAGCCACTATCAACTGTACGACAGGAGCCAGTTCATATAACACGTGTGTTCGTGCAATCAGGTAAACACCGGCGGTTACCATAGTAGCGGCATGGATAAGAGCACTCACGGGAGTAGGTCCGGCCATGGCATCGGGCAGCCAGGTTTGTAAAGGAAGCTGTGCAGATTTACCACAGGCGCCGCCAAGCAATAAAAGAGCAGCCCAAAAAGCGCCTGAAGCTCCCGGAGACCATACATCCGGTGCCTGAGTCAGTATTTCGCTAATGTTTAAAGTGTTGAAATTCTTGACCAGCAAAAACAATCCAATGATCATGGCTGTATCCCCGATACGGGTAACAATAAAGGCTTTGCGGGCCGCATAACAATTTTCCTGATCCTTATACCAAAATCCGATCAGCAGGAAACTACATAAGCCTACTCCTTCCCAACCCAAATAGAGTAACAACAGGTTGTTGCCTAAAACGAGCATGAGCATAGAGAACACAAAAAGGTTCATATAGGCGAAGAATCGTGGGTATCCTTCATCACCCTTCATAAATTCTGTGGAATACCAGTGGATGAGAAAACTGACGAAGGTAATTACGAAAGTGAAAATGAGGGAAAGCGGATCCAGGTAAAGTGCGATGGAAGGGGAGAAGCCCCCTACGCTTAACCAGGTCCATAAAGTTTGCTCGTAGAAATTGCCTGCGGGTGGGTTGTTGATGAATACGCAGCCCATCCAGATTGTCAACAACGCGGATAATCCAACTGTGGCACAGCCGAGGAAAGCAATGAGCTTTCTATTCATATTTAACCCAAAAATTGCCAGGATTATAAAACTGAATAGTGGCAATGCGGGTATAAGCCAGAGAAGATTAAAAACTGCCATAAGCTAGACTTCCAAAAGGAATTTTATGATTAATTATTTTTATATTCTTATTTATGCCTGTTATCTAATTATCTAATAAAGGTCTTTATCTTCATCCTTAGCATCCTTTAATTCGTTGAGTACAGCCAAATCAACCGTCTTGTGCAGGCGGTGCATCTGCAATATGAGAGCCAGCCCTACAGAAACTTCGGCAGCAGCCATAGCTAGAATGAAAATAAACATAACTTGTCCCTCTGCCTGCATCCAATGGGCGCCTGCAATGACAAAAGCCAATCCTGCAGCGTTGAGCATGATCTCTGCTGACATCAATACAAAGAGGATGTTGCGTCGTACCAATACACCAATCAGCCCCAACAAAAATAAAATGGCGGCCAGCAACAGTTCTAAATTCATCGGAACCTGAATCATACGGTAACCTCCTTTTGTTTTTTTTCTTCTTCTTTTGTTTCCGTTTTTCTTAAATAACGGTGATATTCTCTTTTCTTTTCCCGGCCAATGTGATAAGCGCCGATGATCCCGGCCATAAGGAGCATAGCAGTTAATTCTACTCCCAAAACATAAGGCCCGAATAAGGCTTCTCCTACTTGCTGTGGGCCTACAACGCCATTGGGTTTAACCGGGGAAGTGCCGGGGGCGTACAGGGTATAGACGAGTTCAGCCAATAGAATAAGACACAGGATGGCCGGCCCGATCCAGGCTCGGGGAGCAAGCCATTCCTTTTCTCTTTTTTCTACTTCTTTACCCAGATTCAGCATCATGATCACGAATACAATCAGTACCATGATGGCGCCGGCATAAATGATAACCTCAAGAGCAGCCATAAAAGGCGCTCCTAAAAGAAAAAATATTACCGAAACCGAAAGTAAAGATACGATCAGATACAATAAAGCATGTACGGTATTCTTACTGGTTATTACCAGCAGCGTTGCCACAATAGCAATGATAGATGCGATATAAAATATTACGTTCATATACTTTTTAGTCAATGGTCATAAGTCGTTAGTCATAAGTCGTTAGTCAGTGGTCATTGGTGTCAACTGCAAATTGTACCTACGGAATAAGACTTCTGATGTCAACCGGTTTTGATTCATTTTCTCCTTCTCCTTTTCCTTTTACTCCGGCATCCAACCCGGCAACTCTGTAAAAATTATAACCATGATATTTCCCCTGCCCGTCAATCAACAGGTCTTCTTTTTCATAAACCAGGTTCTGGCGATCATATTCGCCCATTTCAAAGTCGGGTATAAGCTGAATAGAATAAGTAGGACAGGCTTCCTCACACAAGCCACAAAAAATACAACGGGAGAAGTTGATTCTGAAAAATTCAGGGTAGCGTCTGCCGTCTTCATCTTCAGCATTTTGAAGAGAAATACAATCCACTGGACATACTGAGGAGCAGAGGTGGCAGGCAACACAACGTTCCTTGCCATCGGGATCTCTCGTGAGAACAATTCTTCCACGCCAGCGTGGAGGCAGATCCGGCTTTTCTTCAGGATACTGAACTGTTTCTCTTTTATGAAACATGTGGAGAAAAGTTAACCACATTGATCTCAAATTGCTGAACATATCTGTTAGTTTTAATGTGCGTAATATAAGACTATTGCTCCTGTTACCAATAAATTTAACAAAGATAAAGGTAAAAGAATTTTCCATCCATAAGACATCAATTGATCATATCTCGGACGCGGTAAAGAAGCGCGCATCAGGATAAATATCATGATGAAAAAGAACATCTTTATTAAAAACCAAACGACGGGTGGTAGAAAATCCGGGCCCAGCCACCCACCGAAAAATAGCGTTACCGTCAGGGCAGAAACCAGCGTGATCCCCAAATATTCCCCTACAAAGAACATCCCGAACTTCATTCCTGAATATTCTGAGTGAAAACCGGCAATTAGTTCACTTTCTGCTTCCGGAATATCAAACGGCAGGCGGTGAGTTTCTGCAATTCCTGCGATGAAAAAGATCACAAAGCCGATAAATTGGGGGATAAAAAACCATATTTTTTGTTGTGCCAATACGATATCCCGTAAGTTAAAAGAGCCGGCCATGATCACTACACCAATGAGGGACAAGCCCATGAATACTTCATAAGAGATCATCTGTGCTGCGCCCCGCACACCACCCAGCAGCGAATATTTATTGTTGGAAGACCAACCGGCAAGCACAATGCTGTACGCCCCCAAAGAAGACATGGCCAGGAAGAACAACAAACCGATGTTCAAATTGACTATTCCTATTATGGGTGTGAAAGGAACAACGGCAAAACTCATGAGGATGGCCATCATCACAATAGTAGGCGCCAGAATGAATACCTTTTTATCTACGAAGGTGGGTATCCAGTCTTCCTTAAAGAATATTTTGATCATGTCTGCCAACACCTGAAGCAGTCCGAAGGGGCCTGTACGGTTGGGGCCATACCTGTCCTGCCAGAGAGCCAGCAGCCGGCGTTCCACATAAATTAAGCCTGCTGCAATGGTTAACAATACCAGCAATACGCCTACGATAATGATTATAAATTTTAAAGTCTCACTCATCTTTTGAACTGTTTAGTTTTGTCCAAAATGGGAAATTAATACCGCTTGTTTCTTCCAGGCCTTTCGGCAAACCTATTGTGCCCTGCGGCAGTTCGGAGCTCACCACTATGTCAAGTTGATGAGAACTTCCATTATAAAACAAATTCAATGACCCACCTTCTTTCAGCCCTTTGGCCTCTGCCTCTTTTTGATTGAGGACGATATAGGGCTTGGGAATTCTCTCTTTAACGGCAGGGCTTTGTGCGCTCAGTTCTTCTGACCCGTAAATATGATACAACGGAAGCGCCTGCCATTCTCCTTCTTTAGGTGAAAAAGGCTTTGGTATATCCTCAAAATAAGGAGCCTTTGCATCTGTGGAAACCTCCAGTAAGCGCTTGCCCGGATTGCCATCATGCAGAGGACCACCGACTTCAATTTGGTACTTATTTATGGATTGCACCGAATTCCAGCCCGGCGCCCAATTGAAAGGAACAATTGAAGAAGGCGGATTCCCGTTATACCCTTCCATTGTATAGGAAAGGGGAGAATCCTCATCTATGGGGGGCTTATCTTCACTCACCTTTACATTGGCATACATAGAAGTTCTGCCGCTATAACGATGAGGTTCCCGGGGTATTTTTTGGGTTCCTTTCCGGTAATCTGCCGTGGGAGCAACTCCTTTAATATTTTCAAATTCGGGGAAAGCAGCAATCAATTCCGCTACTACCTCATCTAATTTTCGTGCACCGTTTTCCTGAAGAACGGCGTCCAGCCATTTCCAACTGCTTTGTGCTTCATTTTTGGGAACATGAACCTGGTAAAAGCGTTGGGCCCGGCCTTCATTATTAATAACCGTGCCGTCTGCTTCCGCAAATGTTCCGGCCGGAAGTACATAAGTGGCCTTTTCGCCTGTTTGGTTGGCCAGTGATTCCAGTACCACTACATTTTGGCTGTTTTTATACAACTGATCTACCTTTTCTCCTTCCAGCCTTCTGTAAAGATCATTTTCCAGAACAAGAGAAATATCCACTTTTTCGCTTTGGAAGTGTGTGAGGGCATCTTCCAGGTATTGGTTGCTGAGGAAGGCCAGTCCCATTGAATTTACTTCAGGAACAGCATAAATCAATCCGGGTTCTTTGTCTTTATCTTTTAGTGCATAAGCTACATTAGCGGCTGCGTGGAGAAGGGCTTCACTTCCCGATCCGGTGCCGGAGACAATTAATGGTTTTTTGGCCGTTAAGAGCGCTTCAGCCACTTCTTTTGCAAGGGTATCGGTCTCTTCTTCTAATTCTACCTTAGGGAGTACACTGTTGATTTTTTGGGCAATGGCATAACCGAAACGGGATATGTCATCGGGATGAGCGTGATAGTGTTTAGTCGCTATTTCTTCTAACTTCGTATCCTTTATACCTGCAATATATACCGGCCCGGTTTCTCCCTGCACCACTTCACGAACACCGGCATCCATCCAGGGTGCTATTTTCAGTGCATAAGCTTTTTCCCGGGGCTTGTTTTTGGCGGCTTGTCGCAAGGCAAGCGCAAGCATAGGAGCGGTATTGGTAACATCTTCTCCTAAAACGAGAATTGCATCATAGGATTCTGCTTCTTTCAGAGAAGGAGTTTTCACCTTCCCATTCTGCAGGATGTCAATAATCTCTTTATAAAGTTTTCCTTCCTGCCTGGGTATGCCGGCATAAAAGTTTTCAGCGCCTACCAGTTTTCTTAAGAGGAAGTTAGATTCAAGAGAAGCTCTGGGAGAGCCAATACCAATTCGTTTTTTACCATTGGCAGTAAATTCTTTAAGTTCTTCAATTGCTTTTTCTTTGGCTACGCCTCCATAAGTTCCATTTACTTTCTTTAACGGATGAAGAATCCGTCTTTCGCTGTTCACATATTCGTAGCCAAACCGCCCCCGATCACATAAGAAATATCCATTTACGTCTCCGTTATAGCGGGTCAATATTCTGCGTAACATCCCGTAACGTTCGCTTGCAATGGTATTGCAACCCAGCCCGCACTGGTGGCAGATAGAAGGCGCATTGGTCAAATCCCATTTACGGGTATAATGAGTCATTAAGGTTTTGTCGGTAAAGACACCGGTGGGACATACTTCAACAAGGTTGCCACTGAATTCGTTTTCCAGGGTTCCTGGTTCAAACCGGCCAAAATACACGTTGTCATGTGCAGCGAAAACACTGAAATCTTCTCCACCGGCATAGTCGTTATAGAATCGTACACAACGGTAACACTGAATACAACGATTCATTTCATGGTTAAGGAAGGGCCCCAGGTATTGGTTCCAGTGGGTTCGTTTTTTAAAGCGATATCTTCGGTAATTGTGTCCGGTCATGACTGTCATATCCTGCAGGTGACATTCCCCTCCCTCATCACACACAGGACAATCATGAGGGTGGTTAATCATGAGGGATTCGATATTTTCTGCACGAAACTTCTGAGCATCAGGATTTTTTATGGAAATACGTGTGCCTTCGGAAGCCGGTTCCATACAAGCCATTACCAGCCTTCCCCGGGTATCATTTTCATCTTTATATTTGATAATAGCACATTGCCGGCAGGCACCCACAGAGTGCATAGCCGGATGCCAGCAGAAGTAGGGGAGGTCCAACCCGAGAGACAGACAGGCCGCCAGCAGGTTTTGACTGCCATCTACTTCATATTCTTTATCATCTATGAAAATTTTAGCCATAGTTCAATTGATTGTTAGGCCGCTATTTGTAGGGACATTTATGTTCAGTAATATGTTTTTCAAAATCGGCTCTGAAATATTTCAAAGCGCTTTGTAAAGGTTCCATGGCACCGGGAGCCAACGCACAAAAAGTACGCCCGGGACCCATATATTTCGTTTGCCCGGATAAAATATCCAGGTCTTCCATCTTTCCGTTTCCTTCTTCGAGGGCGATAAGTAATTTTTCTGTCCAGGGCAATCCTTCGCGGCAGGGCGTACACCATCCACAGGACTCTTGCGCAAAGAAGTGCTCCAGGTTACGGACCATGCCGACGATACACGTCTTGTTATCCAGAACAATGACCGTACCCGTCCCCATGCGTGTACCAATCTTTGCCATGTTGTTGTAATCCATGGGGGTATCTAAATGGTCGGCAGTAATAAAATCCGTAGAACCTCCTCCGGGGAGGGCTGCTTTAAATTCATAGCCTTCCTGCATTCCACCTGCATAATCTTCTAAAATTTCCCGGAAAGAAGTACCCAAAGGTAACTCCCATAGGGTTGGATTTTTTACTTTACCGCTGACGCCATACAGCTTGGTGCCTCCATCTTCTATCCCTTCCGCACTCAGCCCTTTATACCAATCAGCGCCCTTATTTAAGATATGGGGTACATTACAATACGTCTCAATGTTGTTTACCACGGTAGGTTTACCAAAAAGCCCGCTTACGGTGGGGAAAGGAGGTTTCGATCTCGGATTGGCCCGTTTTCCTTCTAATGCATTGAGCAGCGCGGTTTCTTCTCCGCACATGTAACGTCCCACACTTGTATGGAGAGACATATCCAGCTTAAATCCGCTTCCCAAAATATTTTCTCCCAGGTAACCGGCATCATAGGCCTCCTGAATAGACTGGGTGATAGCTTTAGCAGCTGTATGATAGGCCCAGCGAAGGAACACATAGCTGAAACTGGCTCCTATGGCGTAGGAGGCGATGATCATTCCTTCTAATAATTGGTGTGGTTTTCCTTCCAGAAGTAAGCGGTCCTTAAAGGTTCCCGGTTCCATCTCATCTCCGTTGGCTACGATATATTTGGGCTGTGGAACATCATCACCCATCGGTACAAGGCTCCATTTTAAGCCGGTTGGAAATCCAGCGCCTCCGCGTCCCCGCAGCCCTGAATCTTTTACCAGATCGGTAACCTCTTTAGGGCTCATTTTTAAAGCTTTCCGAAGTGCCTGATATCCACCTACCTGTTCATATTCCTTTAGGTTAAGCCAGGTGCCATCTTCTTTAATATGTTCAGTTAATGGTTTTTCCATGTTGTTTTACTATTCATATCCTTCCAAAATCTCATCCAATTTCTCTGTGGTCAGATCCCGATGCAGGTCTTCATCTATCATCAGGGCCGGTGCATGATCGCAGGTTCCCAGGCAGCATATTGGCAGCAGGGTGAAGCGGTCGTCTTCGGTCGTCTGGCCATAGTCGATTCCTAATTTTTCTTTTAAATGATTAATAATTTCTTCATAGCCCATCACCCAGCAACTGACACTGTCGCATACCATGATAACGTGCCGACCTACGGGCTGGCGGAATATCAGGTTGTAAAAGGTAGCTACGCTGTCTATTGCATCGGGCGACATATCCAGGATTTCTCCCAATTCTTTCACCAGGTCATCCGATACCCAGCGGTGACGGTCCTGAATATATTTTAAACCTTCTATACATGCAGCGCTTTTCACCGGGAAATGCGCGTACAATTGTTTTATATCTGTTACTTGTTCTTCTGTTAATATTTTCGTCTCTGCCATGATTAATAACTTTTACCTGTCAACATCTGACAATACATAATCCACACTTCCTAAAATGGCCATTAAATCCGGGATGGTATATCCCTGGCTGATCTCAGGAACAAATTGTAAATGAGGGAAAGAAGGGGTTCTTATCCGCGTGCGATAAGAGGTTGTATTTTTATCGCTGATCACATAATAACCATTGTGTCCTTTAGTGGCCTCTATACCAAAAAAGGCTTCCCCTGCCGGAAATACCGGTCCCCAGGTTGTATTCAAAAAGTGGTTGATCAGGGTTTCTATATGTTCCATGGTGTATTTCTTGTCCGGTGGGGTTGTCAGCGGATGATGTGATTTGTAAGAACCTTCCGGCATGTTGTTCAGACATTGCTCTATAATTCGGAGACTTTGTCGTATTTCTTCAATCCTAACTGCTGCACGATCATAGCAATCTCCGTTTTTGCCTGTAGGGATATCAAATTCAAACTGTTCGAATCCGGAATAAGGTTGTTTTTTTCTGAAATCCCAGTCAAACCCCGTAGCCCTTAACCCGGCTCCTGTAACGCCCCATTCAATAGCTTCTTCTGTAGTATAAACGCCGATTCCTTTGGTTCTGGCTTTGAAAATACGGTTCTTCATCACCATTTTATCCAACTCTTTTAACCGCTTGGGAAAATAATTGATAAAGTCGCGAACTATCTTTTCCCATCCCTTGGGCAGGTCTTGTGCCACTCCGCCTATGCGGAACCAATTGGGGTGCATGCGATCACCACAAATAGCGGCAACGATATCCAGCACCCTTTCCCTGTCGTTAAAAGTCAAAAACACCGGAGTCATCATGCCCAGGTCCTGCGCAAAGGTACCATACCATACCAGATGGCTCGAAATCCGGAAGAATTCGCTCATCATGATGCGAATGACTTTCACGCGGTCGGGTACCTCTATACCCCCCAGTTTTTCCATAGCCATAACATAGGGAAAGTTATTCATAACGCCCCCCAGATATTCTACACGGTCGGTATAAGGAATGAAGGTATGCCAGGACTGACGTTCTGCCATTTTTTCAGCTCCTCTGTGGTGAAACCCGATATCAGGAACCACTTTTACAATATCTTCTCCATCCAGTTGCAACACCAGCCTTAATACCCCGTGAGTACCCGGGTGCTGGGGCCCCAAATTAAGAAACATCAGGTTTTCATCTCCCACGGTCTGATCCAGTCCCCATTCTTCAGGTTTGAATTTGAGTGCATCTTGTTCCCGGTCCTGCTTGTCGTCTGGCAATTGAAAAGGACCCATCTCAGTGGCCCGGGCCGGATGGCTTTTTAGCAGGGGATGGCCTTCCCAGGTAGCCGGCATGAGGATGCGCCTTAAATCGGGATGGCCATCGAAATGAACTCCAAACAGATCATAGACTTCGCGTTCATACCAGTTGGCTGCCGGCCAGACTTTAGTAGCTGTCGGGGCGGTGGGTTTTTCACCTGTTAAGGGAACTTTTAGTCTTATAAAATCATTCCTGTCAAAGGAAAGCAACATGTAAACCAGCGTGATCTTGCTTAAAGGCTGCCCCGAACGGTTGACTCTGGCTTGTTCATCAATGGCCGTGAGGTCATATAGTAATTTATACGGCTGGTCAATCTTATTTTTCAAAAACTGCAACACCGAAATAAGCTGATCTTTAGCTATCCAGATGGTGGGAAACTCATCTTTTGTTGGTTGAACAGAGAGAATGGCTTTCTGGAAATTTTCCTGTAATATGGAAACGACTTCGGACATATAGCGTTAGCGAGGTTAAATAGTGATATTATAATTCATCAGGGGAACGAATTTCGGTCATCTTCATGCGTTCTGCCCTTTTAGCGTCCTTCACGGAAGGTTTGTTCGGCCTGATGACACCCTGGGGGCCAATGACCCAGTTGAGAGGCCTTTTTTCTTTGGCCACCCGATCTCTTAGCAGCACAATACCTTCCAGGAATGCATCCGGACGTGGCGGACAGCCCGGTACATAGACATCCACAGGCATAAACTTATCTACTCCCTGTACCACGCTATAAATATCATACATGCCCCCGGAGTTGGCGCAGGAGCCCATAGAGATTACCCATCGAGGCTCCATCATCTGTTGATACAAACGCTTGATTACGGGAGCCATCTTTAAAAATACCGTACCTGCTACAATCATCATATCAGCCTCGCGGGGCGTGCCCCGAATGACCTCTGCTCCAAATCGGGCTACATCATACTTGCTTGTAATACTGGTTGCCATTTCTACATAACAGCAGGACAGGCCAAAGTTAAATGGCCAGATAGAATTTTTTCTACCCCACGCAATCAAGTCGTCCATTTTGGTTAAAACCACAGACTGTTGTACCGTTTCTTCAAAAGAACCATTGCCTTTTTGAACGGCCGTGGGATCATTCACCCCCGTTGTCCACCACTTCATGATGTGTTGTTTTATTTATTTTTTTATAATAGGCTTTTAATATCTTTTTGCCATTGGGTCCGAAATCAAGTGCACCACTACGCCATATATATATAAGGACTGCTACCAGCTCGAGTATAAAGATCAGGATACTGATATAACCGGCCCAGCCTACGGATTTCATGGAAATGGCCCAAGATAAAATAAAGACCGCTTCCAGGTCAAAAATGACAAAGAACATGGCAATAATATAAAAATGAATAGGGAAAAGAAGCCGGGCGCTCCCTGTTGGTTTTACACCAGATTCAAACACTTTATCGGTTGCCGGTTCCTTGTGACGTTCTCCCAGAAAATGAGACAATGTCAGCATACCGCTCACCAATAACAATACTGCTATACCATAAACAAGGAATGGCCATAGCAATGTAGATCCGGCATTGGGCTCCATCTTAATCAATTTTAATATACAGGTGTACTAAGCAAAAAGAATACTGAATTTTTAGCTGCAAACAGCTTTATGGCACTAAGGTATAACAAAGTTTTTGTTAAATAAAATAATTCTGAAAAGATAATCAGAACAGCCTGTTCATATTATTTTTGTCTTAATGAGTTATTTATGCCTTTTTATCTATTTTCTATAAATTTCATAAACCCTATTGGTTTTATAGACTTTTGATTTACCTTTGCAGCAACTTTAAAGTTTATTTCAAAATCACTTCCAATTAAATTTTAAATCCAAACAAAAATGTCAAAAATATACTGTATCGGTATCTCCTTGCTTCTTTTATTGGGGACACTGACAGGATCGGCTCAGTCTATAGAAGTCAGTGGAATCGTCCAGACACAATCTCAGGGTACTCCTTTGGCCGGGGCAAGTGTAGTAATAAAAGGGACGAATCGGGGGACGGTTACCAACGAAAAAGGAGCATTTACAATCTCGGTTAATCAGAATGCGGTATTGCGTTTTTCTGAACTGGGATTTGAAACTAAAGAATTAAAGGTTACGGAGTCTCAAACCCACCTGGTGGTCAGGTTAAAGAAATCTACCAATGCTCTGAATGAACTCGTGGTTACGGCGCTTAATATTTCCAAAGAGAAAAAATCTCTGGGATATTCGGTTCAGGAGTTGCAATCTAAAGATATAAATGAGGCTAAAAGTCCAAACCTGGTTAATGCGCTTGCTGGAAAAATTGCCGGGGTTCGGATAACCAATTCTCAGGGGGATATGGGTTCTTCACGTATCGTAATCCGGGGAGAAACTTCCATTGCCGGAAACAATCAGCCCCTATTTGTTATAGATGGGGTGCCGGTTGATAACACCCAGTTTTCAGGTGGTTCAGGCGGAAGCAGAGACCCGGAAGCTTCGCGCGATTTTTCAAATGCCATTGCCGACCTTAATCCTGAAGATATTGCTTCTATTTCGGTATTGAAAGGGCCTAATGCTGCAGCCTTATATGGGTCAAGGGCAGCGGCTGGTGTTATTCTTATTCAGACAAAAAGTGGAAAAGGAGCAAAGGGTTTAGGGGTATCTATTAATTCGAATACTACTGTTTCTAATCTGCTTGTCTTGCCTTCTTATCAAAATGTTTTTGGACAAGGTTCTAATGGTCAGTTCAAATATGTAGATGGAAAAGGAGGGGGAATCAATGATGCGGTAGATGAAAGTTGGGGGCCGAAAATGGAAGGACAACTTATCCCGCAATTTTATTCAAAAGGAGAACCCGTACCTTTTGTCCCTCATCCTGATAATGTAAAAAATTATTTTAGAACCGGGGTTAAACTGAATAACGGACTCTCTGTTGCCGGAGCGGGCGATAAATATAATTTTCGGTTTTCCTATAATAATATGATTCAACATGGCGTGAATCCCAACACTTCACAACAAAGAAATTCATTTTCTGTCCATGCCGGGTATAAGATTCTTCCCAAATTGTCTTTGGATGTAATGGCCAATTATATCAAGCGTGAAGCGCCTAACCTTCCGGGAGGAGCAGGGCTGAGGGAAACCAGTACGATGCTGCAGTTTACCTGGTTTGGCAGGCAGGTAGATATGAACAAGTTATATCAACTTTATAAAGAAGGGGATAATACGAATTGGAACAACCTGTATTACAGCAACCGTTATTTTATTGCTTATAACAATACCGTATCGCAGGACAGAAACAGGCTTATCGGCAGCGTAAATCTGAAATACGATATTGCCAGGGGATTAACGGCTTCCTTTAGAACCGGCAATGACCATTACACCGATCGGCGAAAGATGAAAATAGCCTTTGGCACCAAAGGAACCCCATACGGCTCTTATGGAGAAGATACCTATATAATTAATGAAAACAATACGGAAGCACGCCTGGCTTATACGCATCAGATTAATTCAGATTTCAGCCTGGATTTGATGGGCGGGGGAAACATACGCACCAATACCACAGAAAACAATGACCAGCGGGCGCCGGAGCTTGCCGTGGCTGGGGTTTATACCCTGAACAATTCCCGTGTTCCACTTATATCCAATAATTATTATACCAAGCTCAAAACCTATAGCTTATTTGGATCAGCACAGGTCGGGTTCAGGCATTATGCTTATCTGAACCTGACAGCGCGCAATGACTGGTCTTCCTCTTTACCCATAGAAAATCAGTCTTATTTTTATCCTTCAGTAAACGGAAGTTTTGTATTGAGTGAGGCCTTGCATATTACCAATAACAAGATCAATTTTATTAAGCTACGCGGAGGCTGGTCGGAAGTAGGAAAAGCTACCAGCGCCTACCAGTTGATCAATACTTATAGTTTTTCCACTCCTTTCGGGTTGAATCCCCAATTGCATGCCGGACCAACTGATTATGACCCTCATCTGAAACCGGAAGAAACCACTTCCGTAGAGGCCGGCCTGGAGGCAGGTTTTTTTGACAATCGTGTTCATTTGGATTTGAGTTTTTATAACATGAACAGCTTTAATCAGATATTGGCGGTTGACGTCACTCCTTCTACCGGTTATCAGCAAAAATTAATCAATGGGGGTAAAATAAATAACAAAGGGCTGGAAGTAGAATTGGATCTTGTTCCTGTAAAAACCGAAAACTTTACCTGGAATGCCCTGATCAATTATTCTGCCAACCGCAGCAAAGTGGTAAGGCTTGATAAAGAGGCACGGCTGAAGAGCTACATTTTAGGATCGTATGGAACCATACAGGTGTTAGCAGCCATCGACCAGCCTTATGGGTCCCTGTTTGGAACTGCTTTTGAAAGAAATGATAAAGGGCAGATTGTTATTGATCAGAGTGGCCGGCCGGTAACCAATCCCAATAAACAATATTTAGGAAAATATACGCCTGACTGGTTAGGAAGCATTAACAACAGCTTTAACTGGCATCATTTTAATTTGAGTTTCTTGGTGGATGCCAGTATCGGAGGTTCTATCTATTCCAGTACAAATAGCACAGGGGTGTACACCGGTGTATTGGCCTCTACTTTACCAGGGAGAGATGCTGCACACGGCGGATTGCTTTATTATTACCCGGGGAATGACAAGAATCAATCGGCTATAGCGCTTCCGGAAGACGCTACCACAGCGCCAGGAGGAGCAACCGTTCATGAGGATGGAATGATTTTTAAAGGCGTGAATGAGAAGGGCGATAAAAATAATATTATTATACCTGCTCAGGACTACTATAAAACGCTTAGTGACATTGATGAAGCCTTTGTATATAATGCTTCTTATGTAAAGCTCAGAGAAGTAAGATTGGGCTATGAACTTCCATTTTCTTTTATTCAATCTATCGGATTACAGAGTGCAACTATTTCTTTAGTAGGACGTAACCTTTGGATCATTAGCAAACAAGCCCCAAATATTGATCCGGAAACTGCTTTTAATACCGGAAACGGACAAGGGCTGGAAGCCTTAACCTTGCCTACCGTTCGCAGTTTTGGAATAAACATTAACCTTAAATTTTAAAACAGGAAATTATTTTATAATGAATAAAAATAAAGTATATACGCTCATAGCAGGCTCCTTACTTCTTCTTTCTATCCCCTCCTGTAAGAAAGAATTAGGAAAGATCAACCAGAATCCCAATGCGGTTGAAAATCCGCAACCTGCCTATTTGTTAACGGGAGCTACTAAAACAGCCGTAGATGCGTATTGGAACGTGGGCGGCTCCAATCCCTCCAATCTTTTTATGCAGTATTGGGCTGCTATTCAATATACGGATCAGGACCGTTATATCTTTACCAGCAGCAGCTTTCAGGGCTTGTGGACTACGCTTTATCAGGGGAGTATTGTGAACCTGGATAAAATTATCAGCCTGGCAGAAAAAGAAAACAATCCTAATTATAAAGGGGTAGCCCTGGTGCTTCGTTCCTGGAATTATTGTTTATTAACAGATGCCTATGGGGATATCCCTTATTCGGAATCAATAAACATAGACAAAGATATAGACCCGAAATATGATTCGCAACAAGAAGTGTACGAAGGATTACTGGCTGATTTAAAAACAGCCCAGGGGCTTTTAGATACAAATGGCGAACAGATAGCAGGAGATATCATTTATGACGGTGATATTTCATCCTGGAAAAAATTTGACAACTCTCTTCGTCTGCGTATTGCTCTTCGGATAGCCGATCGTGAACCGGAAAAGGCTAAAACAGTTATTCAGGAGATTGCTCAGACTGGAAACAACTATATAAGTAGTAATAAGGAGAATGCCCGATTGATATTTGAAGGATCACCCAATGACAATCCACTATATGAAGCCTTTTTAACCAGAGACGATTATCGCATCAGCAAGACGATTGTAGATAAATTGTTTGAATTAAAAGACCCGCGCTTGCCTGTTTATGTTGCACCTACCCAGGATCCCACTCCGCAGACTTATGTAGGAATACCCAATGGGCTTTTAGTTGGCGATGCCAGCGCTTTGGGAATTACAAAAACTTCCAAACCCGGAGATTACTTTTTGAATGCGCAGGCTCCGGCAGTGATTATGAGTTATGAAGAAGTGTTGTTTGATCGGGCTGAAGCGGCTGCCAGAGGATTTACAAACGAAGCGGCTGCCCCGCTATACAAAGCCGCCGTTGAAGCCGCTCTTTCACAATATGGAATTGACAAAGAGGCGATAAATAACTATCTTGCCCGGCCTGAGGTGCAGTATGACCCAGATAATTTTAAAAAGTCCATTGGTGTTCAAAAATGGATTGCCCTTTTTGGTCAGGGATTGGAGGCTTTTGCAGAATGGAGAAGGTTAGATTATCCTAAATTAAAGCCTGCTGTTGCCGGTGTACTGAATGGAAAAATGCCTTTGCGTTTTATTTATCCGGGGACCGAACAATCTTTAAATAAAGCAAGTTATCAAAAAGCAGTTGAGAACCAGGGCGCCGATCTGATTACCACAAAATTATGGTTTGATGTGCATTAAAAAAATGAAAATGACAGTAAAAAATAAAGTTTTCAATTATCTTATAATTGGATGCGGTCTTTTGGGAATCCTTTTTCTCTTGCCGCAGTGCCAAAGTAACCCATTTCCTTTAAAAGAAGGGATATGGAGAGCAACCCTGGACCGGAAAGACGGACAGCAGGTGGTTTTTAATTTTGAGGTTCAGGATAGCCTGAATCAGCCGGTTATTTATGTCTTTAATGCCAATGATCGCATGCGGGTGGACAGTATTACTTTTTATGGAGAAGATTCTGTATATATCCACATGCCTTTTTTTGGGTCTCATTTTAATGCCAAAATAAATAAAAAAGGGAATTTACAGGGAGTTTGGACCAAAAACTATGGAAAAAGTGTGGCTCAAATGCCTTTCAAAGCAGTAGCCGGAGACTCCACGCGATTACCCGCTTATTCGCCGGCAACTCAAAATGTATCGGGGAGCTGGGAGGTGTCTTTTGAGCGAAGAAATGGAACTGTTTCTAAGGCTATCGGTGAATTTAAGCAGGAGGGTTCCCGGGTAACAGGCACTTTTCTAACGCCAACCGGCGACTATCGTTATCTGCAGGGAGTGGTCAGTGGCGATTCTTTACGCATTTCCGGTTTTGATGGTTGTCATGCCCTTTTATTCACTGCCCTGGTGGAGAAGGATCAGCTAAAGGAAGGTAACATCTATTCCATCAACAGCCCCGCCGGTTCCTGGTATGCGAAAAAGAAAGATTATGATTCTTTGCCGGCTGCTTATGCTGTCAACACCCTTCAACCCGGACAGGTAAAACTTAACCTCAACCTCAGGGATATGAAGACAGGGAAGATGGTCTCTTTGGAGGATAGTACGTATCAGAATAAAGTGGTTATTATTTCGATCCTCGGGTCCTGGTGTCCTAATTGCATGGATGAAACGCCATTTTTGACTAATTACTATAATAAGAACCGCCAAAGAGGAATAGAAGTACTGGGAATTGATTTTGAGCGTACCGCTGATTATGAGAAGTCCAGGCAGGCGCTGCAATCCTTCTTCCGGCATTTCGATATCAATTATCCCATTCTTTTTTCAGGAGTGGCTTCTTCTGATCCTAAACTGACGGAAAAAGTATTTCCCGGGTTGCCCGATCCCATTCGTGCCTTTCCCACTACTATTTTTATTGATAAAGCCGGATTTGTACGTAAAATACATAAGGGGTTCAATGGCCCGGCTACCGGTAAATACTATACTGAGTTTAAAAAAGAATTTAACACGATAGTGGACAATTTGCTGGCAGAAGGTTAACGTACGTACGGTTGTTTACATACCTGATTTTGTTGTTCACATACTCCATTCTGTTATTCACATACATTATTCTGCTGTTCACATATATCCTTTTCTTTTGCTTCTTTCAATTTGTTAACTTTACTACCCTAAAACCAAGATGATGAATAGCCGGATTAGAATGGAAGGCGGGATGGGTATGCGACAGTTGCCTATTTCCGATTTAACAGTTAAAACAACGTTAGAGGAGAAAATTTTCACGGAAATTGAAAT
Source organism: uncultured Chitinophagaceae bacterium (assembly GCA_964422465.1). Lineage (GTDB taxonomy): Bacteria > Bacteroidota > Bacteroidia > Chitinophagales > Chitinophagaceae > FW021-bin31. Next base: position 2,537 of record CAYRBD010000057.1, on the reverse strand, counting down.
TGCCTGCTTATTGGACCAAATCAGGAAGGTGCCTCATCGCCTTTGTGTACTCAGCCAGGTTCATCAGTTAAATGATCAGTTGCGACAGGCGCTTAAAGGGATAAAAGTATAGTTGAAAACCATATGAAGAACTAAAATACACAATCATGAAAATTTTAAAAATTAACTGGTATTTTTTGCTTAATGGCAGTCATTTGTTTTTACAGTTGCAGCAAAACAGGGCTTGCCGGGCCGCAGGGAGAACAGGGATCACCAGGGCCGAAAGGCGATCCAGGGGCGCAAGGTATTCCGGGAGCTGATGGCAGCACAATATACAGTGGCAACGGAGCTCCATCTGCTGACCTGGGGAAGGAAGGAAATTATTATTTAGACAAAAGCAGCAGCGGCCTCTACGGACCAAAGACGGATAAAGGCTGGGGAAATCCACTTGACTTGAAAGGCGAAAAGGGTGATAAAGGCGATCCCGGGAAAAACGGGAAGGCTGGCAAAGACGGCCAGGCCGGCAGTCAGATACTGAGTGGCGATTCCAAACCGGCATCTTCTATTGGCAACACTGGCGATTATTATTGGGATGTTTCCACCTATACCCTGTATGGTCCCAAAACAGCCGCAGGATGGGGAAGCGGGATGATGCTGAGGGGGCCGAAAGGAGATAAGGGCGATAAAGGAGATCCGGGGAATGCCAACGTGATTAGTTCCGGATGGTTGTCAATACCTGAGGATGCCTGGGTCGAAACTCAAACAGGCATCCTGGGTCTAAATAGTGACGCTCTCTTTTTCTGGCAACCGGGAGATATAGATATGCTGGTGGCGCTCCATGATCCCTATAAAATTTATTCGGAGAATACAACAGGGGCGATTCTGGTGTATGTGGATTTAAATAACCGGAGTATCCTGGCCGCTCCTTTCGATTATGAGGTTCCTATGATCAGTAGGAGCAAACCTCTTTTCTATTCCCATGTGAGATTCCGGTTTGTTATTCAAAAATCCGGTTTAGATTATTTACTGTATCCTGTGGTGACGTTGAGAGAAGATACGTGGGATACTTCGAGTATGAAGGGGCTTCTAAACGACATTAAGTGGAAAATAGTAGTCATCCCTGCAAATGCAAATGCTCGGAAATCTTCTCCTCCGCCCAATCCTAAAGACTATAAAGCCACTTGCGCCTATTACGGTATATCTGAATGATTGCAGGTAAAACTTTTTTAACTTTAACCTGTTTTTAACCAGGAAAATAGGATATAGCAGCCGGATAGAGGTTAAAAATCTTCCGGCTGCTTCAATTTAGGTATAGATAAAATATTTTGTTTATGCGATATGTCCTTGTTTTTAGCTTCTGTATTTTCCCTTTTATAACCACGATGGGGCAGGGACTGTTGGGAAGAGGAAATCCGGTGAGAGGAGAGAAGGACAGCATTAATATTTATCTCAACTTTCAGGATATTTGGGGGCTGGATTTTAAAGAGGGGGCTTTCAGCGCCAATTTCTATACCGTGATGAAATCGCAGAGAACAGGGGCTTCCAGGCTGCAGTATCTCAATGAAGATGGAAAAATTGAAAACAAGTATTTTGATACAACCAGAAAGCTCTACTATGAAGCCTGGAACATTGGCAGGTTTCTTACGACCTTTAATTTTAAAGATTATCCGCTTGATAAACAACACCTGCATATTGTCGTGGAAGCAGGAGAGGATACTTCAAAAACGGTTTTGTTTTCTCTCGCCGGCCAAAGCAGCGTAATAGGAAAACCACACCTGGCCGGCTGGAAAATAGATACCATCACGGTTGAATCAAGCGTCCATACTTACAAACGATTTAATCAGAGAGACGCGCTTTACAACCATCAGTATTCAAGAATAACATTCACTGTCGTTGTGGAACGTCTCCATAAATGGGGGTTTTTGTTTAAACTCTTTTTCCCCAGTTTTATCTCCATGCTTATCCTGATGATTGGTTTTCTTTTCTCTGCTGAAAAAGTGGATACCCGTTTTGGCCTGGGGGTAGCTTCCATATTTGGCGTGATATCTTCGCTGATTGTTATACAACAGAAACTACCCGACATGGCCGGCCTCACGCTGGTCGATATTTTGAATTATATTGCCATTATAACGGTGTTTGCTACCCTGATTATTTTTAGTATATCCTTTAATCGGAGTAAAAAGAAGAAAAATACCAGGAAATTTGAGCGTATTTCTTTTGTAGCGCTGATGTTGTTTTACATCGTGAGTAACCTGTTGATTTTATTTTTGAGAAGTTAGAAAAAAGTTGTATCTTACAGCCGCTTTAATTTTGGTTTACCTATGTATGCTTCCTATCAACAGGCTCAGGATAGTAGGGCTTCTTCTCCTAACGCGGTAGCCGCTTTATCTCAAAGAAGCGGAGGAAATACCCTGCAAAAGAAAACAGCCTCCGTTAAGCCCAATCATACCGGCATGCCGGACCAACTAAAATCCGGTATTGAAAACCTCTCCGGCTTTTCTATGGACGATGTAAAAGTGCATTATAATTCTTCCCGGCCCGCTCAACTCAATGCCCTT
>CAYRBD010000056.1:0-22103 GCA_964422465.1 uncultured Chitinophagaceae bacterium | reverse complement strand
CTTTCAGGGCAAATAACATGAGAACAGGAAGCATACGAGAAGATGAATAAGAATAAACCACCCCTGAAAGGGCAAGAATACCTAACATTGGGCAGCGCCCGATGAATAGAAGAACAAGAATAACCTAGCCCTGAAAGGGCGATAATATGATAATATCGGACAGCACCTGATGAATAGGGGATGAACAAGAATAACGTAGCCCTGAAAGGGCGATAATATAATAACATTGGGCAGCGCCCGATGAATAGAAGAATAAGAATAACTTAGCCCTGAAAGGGCGATATAAAAACAACAGTCAATGATACGAACAAACGACAATAAATACCGCGGCAATCAAGCTCAAACCCTAAAACTCAACGAATACGAACACGTAGAAAAGCCGTTTATGGAGCAATTGGCGGGTTTGGGTTGGGAAACTTTGGAGCTCAAAATACAGCAACAGCCCGAAGAAAGTTTTCGGACTTCTTTTTCGGAGGTTGTCCTTAAACCAAAATTACGGGAAGCCTTAAAACGCATCAATCCGTTTTTAACCGAAAGCCAAATCGACGCATTGGAACGGCGCATCACTACTTTTTCCAAAAACAGTTTGCTTGAAAACAATCAAGACGTATTGCGGTATTTGTTGGAAAACACCACCGTTCCCAAAAACGAAGAAACCGGGGAGTTGAGCCCTACCGTTCGTTTTATCGACTTTGGCAATCTGGGAAATAACGATTTTACCGCCATATCGCAGTTTAAAGTCGCCGTTACCGGAACAGATCATCACATTATTCCCGATATTACTTTATTTGTCAACGGTTTGCCCTTGGTAGTGGTAGAAGCCAAATCATCCAAAGTAAAAGAACCTATTCCCGAAGCCATCGACCAATTGATGCGCTATTCCGAGCAGCGTGGCGACACCGGCGAAGGCAATAAAGAATTGTTTTTCTACAATCAGTTTATCGTGACTACTTGCCGCACCGAAGCTAAGTTTGGCACCATCTCTTCCCACAACGAAAAGCATTTTTACCGATGGACAGATCCCTATCCCAAGACTTTAAACGATCTACAACACGGAAAATCATCGCCTAATGACCAACAGCGGCTGGTCGCCGGAATGTTGGACAAGCGAAATTTGCTTGACATTCTTCAGGTTTTTACCATTTTCAAACCGGACGACCGAGGAAGAACCATCAAAATAGTTGGACGTTATCAACAGTTTAAAGCTGTAAAGAAAGCAACCAAACGGCTCATCGAAGGAAAAACACCTACCGAAAGAGGTGGTATTATTTGGCATACCCAAGGTTCGGGAAAATCCCTGACAATGATGTTTATGGTACGCCAAATGAAATTGACCCCTGAATTGTTGGATTGGAAAATTGTTTTTGTTACCGACCGTACGCAATTGGAAGACCAATTAGCAGCTACCGGAAGAAATGTAGGATTTACCATAAAAACAGCTAACTACATCAACCCCAAAGAACCGCCCAACGGAAAAAGCTTAAAAGAACTTTTGCGCAACGACAATTCTGATTTAGTGATGGCAATGATTCATAAATTTCAGGAAAACGGCGAGGATTTAAAAGACCTTGAACTATTTCCAGAGCTCAATACAAGTAGTAAAATTTTGGTAATGACGGACGAAGCGCACCGCTCACAATATTCGTTGCTTGCTGCCAATTTAGACCGGGCCTTGCCCAATGCTACTTCCATTGGATACACCGGAACGCCCACCGACAAAACAGAAAAGAAATACAAAGATTACATCGACAAATATACGATGCGCCAATCTATTGATGACGGTGTAACTTTGGAAATTGTTTACGAGGGCTTTACGCATAATGCCGAAGTTGAGGACAAGGAGGGGATGGACAAGCGCTTCGAAGATGTTTTTAGTGATTATGAACTCACCGAACGCCTGCAAATTTTGGGTTTTGGCAGTCGAAAAGCGTATTTGGAGAACATCAATACCATTCGGGACAAAGCCAAAAGTATGGTCGATCATTATGTAGAGCATATTTTCCCAAATGGTTTTAAGGCACAAATTGTGGCTGTTTCCCGGGAAGCTGCCGTAAGATACAAAGCGGCAATTGACGAAGCCTTAAAAAGCAAAATGGCGTCACTAAAAGTGGATAATCCATTATTGGTAGATATTGAAACACTAGAGCAATTGGAATCCGCCGTAGTGATTTCGGGAAGTCATAACGATACCGTAGAAGTAAAAGCTTATACCAATGCTTCTTACCACAAAAAAAGCATTGCGCGTTTTAAATTGCCTTTTGGTGAAAAAGATGAAGAAAATGCTTCGGTAAATGGCAATGTGGGGATTATTATCGTCAACAATATGCTTTTGACCGGTTTTGATGCCCCGGTAGAACAAGTATTGTATCTGGATAGGGTCATTGTGGCGCACAATCTATTGCAAGCCATTGCACGGGTGAACCGTATAGGTCCTGCCGGAAAAGACAAAGGATTTGTGGTGGATTACGTGGGCGTGGGGCATCACCTGAAACGTGCTTTGGACGTGTATGCCGAAAAAGAAATGCAGGAAACACTGGACTGCCTTTCCAATGAAGACAAAGAATTAGCCGAATTGAAAAAAGCCCACGAAGCCATGTGGGATTTCCTGAGAATTCAAGGTTTGGAAGACTTGTCCGATTCAGATGCTTTTTTTGATGTTTTTTATGATGAAGACATTCGTTTTGAATATATTAAACTTTACAAGGAATTGACCACAGCTTTCAATACCGTCATTCCCCGAAAGGAAGCTTTAGATTATTTAAAAGATTGGAAAGCCTTTACAGAGGTTAATGCCTTGGCAGAAAAACATTTTCGGGACAAACGTTTTAGTATGAAAGGTATTCCCAAGAAATTGAGAACTATTGCCGATGAATACTTGGAATCGAAAGGAATTGACCAAAAGGTCGCCCCGATTTCCATTATAGCCGATGACTTTTTCGATAAAGTAAAAACTCGAAAGCGTAATAAGACCAAAGCGGCAGAAATTGAACACGCCATCCGGCATTACATCGATATCAATATTGATGAAGACCCTGAATTGTTTGCTTCATTCGCCAAAAAATTAGAAGAAATTCTGGAAAATTTCAAAGGCAATTGGAAGCAGATTTATGAAGAATTGGAAAAGCTTCGGGAAAAGATTAAAAAACGGGAAAAGAAAGAGAGTTATGGCTTAGACCGTAAAAAGCAAATGCCCATCTTCCGTATTTTTAAAGCAGAATTGTTTGATAATCGAAAACTTTCTGAGGATGAAATCTCAACGAATGTGGCATTGACACAAAGTATTTCTAATCTGGTTTTTACCGAAATTAAATTAAAGGGATTTTGGGACAGTGCGCCGGCACAGGCGAAGCTAAAAGCCGAGTTGCAAAAAATCCTTTTATCCAAAGAATTCAAGGCTGTTCCAAATATTATTTCTAAACGGAAAGAAATCATTTCAAGAATAATGGAGTGGGCAAAGAAAAATCATTATAGGATCGTCAATAATTAATGATGGAGTTTAACTACCAAATAAAATATTCTGAAAGGCGAAAAACGCTAAATATAACGGTTGAAAGAGACCGTAGTATTATTGTTCGTGCCCCAAAGCATTTATCGAAAGAAAAGATTGATAAAATTATTCAATCCAAAAAACAATGGATAAAAGAGAAATTAGAAAGTAATCAGAAATATCCGATTGAGCAGGAATATAAAGAGTTTGTATCCGGCGAATCCTTAATGTATCTCGGCAGAAATTATAAACTGTGGGTAGTTGATGAAGACCTTGAAGGAATAGTGTTTAATCGTCATTTTAAGATTTCCAAAAATAACCAAAAACAAGCCAACGAATTGTTTAAAAAATGGTACTTAACTAAAGCGAAAGAAAAAATAAAACCCATTGCAAAGGAATTGGCTGCAAATCTTGGTGTACAGTACAACAAAATTAAAACATCGGAAATGAAATACCGTTGGGGCTCTTGTACGCCTGCCAATAACCTCATTTTTAATTGGCGCATTATCAAAGCCCCCATCTTTGTGGTAGAATACTTGGTCGCTCACGAATTAGTCCATTTAATGGAACCAAACCATACCGAACGCTTTTGGAATATTTTATCAATTCAAGTACCTGATTATCAAAAAGCAAAAAAGTGGCTAAAGAAAAATGGATATATGTTGGAAGTGGATTTCTGACACTACACCATCCACCAAAAGCTATACAGTTACAAAAATAAACGGGATGAAATCTGGAGCATAATTTTATACTGTTATTTTAGAGGAATAAGTATTTGCCTCAGAGATTACCCGGTATCAATCAGCGTTAAACCTTTATCTTCATTTACAGCCCCGAGCGAAATCTGAAATAAACGTGATGTTATCTGGAGCATAACCTTTCTTTTAAAACCCTACATTTCTTTGGCACACAGTTTAATTTCTCCGGCAGAGTCGTGTATAAACCAAGCCATATAATTTTTTCCTCCGGCAACTAAATATCTCGGATGGATAACCCGGGGAACTTTTGTGCCGTCTTTAAAAACCAAATATAACTTTGTATCTCCTACATCCGATCCCCAATAAGCCCAATTATTTCCTTCCGGATTGGACCAGCCTTGTCCTCTTTGCGGCCTTGCATCAGATATTTTTTCTCCATTTAAATAAAGACCGGGTTCCATTTCACTATCTCCATTTCTGTTTACAGAAAAAATATTGTTACCGCTGCCATCCAGCCATGGGTCGGAAACATAAATATTAGTTAGTTTTTTCCCTCCAAAGAAAGTAACATTTCCTTTATTGGGAAAGCGGGTCATTGAAGCCGCCAATTGATCCTGAAATTCCTTTTTCCGGGATTCATCTTCCTCCTTCATGATTTTATAACCCCATTCGGTTGAGATTGGAATGATGGTACATCCGTTACTAAAATCCACATTGGCTAGTAAATCTCCTCCATAAACAAATGGCTTTAAGGGGCTATCCGTTGAAACCAGATAACTTTTCATGCCTTCAAGGTCTTTTACTGAAGGGAGGACTACCGCAAAAAAACGGTCGCCTGTTTTACTCACAATCATATTGCTAACCATTTGATAGGGGCCATAGGTTTTCCCCTTAATGGAAATTTCATATCCGTTTTTATTTATATTGGGTTTAATGAATTTGTTATTATCTCCTGATGTGGCTTCATTCATGTTCGGATACCAATCATATTTTTTATTCAGAATCAATAAGTCTTTATTTAAATCACCCACGGTAGTCTCACCGGTTTTGTTTCCATTCTCATAGATAAAGGCCACATCCTGATCTGATCCCTCCCCCAATTCGCTGAGCCGTTCCGCTTCAGTCATCTTTCCAACCACTACTATAGAATGTATAACCCCATTTTTAGATTGGATGGAAGAATAATCGCTCAAGAAATATTCTCCTGCACTTCTCGACGCCAGACCCGCATTTGTGAGGTTAATTTGATGTTTTTCAAAATCAAATTGTTTTGTTTTATCTTCCTTTCGGGCGTTTTTTGAACGAGCAGCATGCCCCTGCTGAACCGGTCTGCTTCCGGTTGAATTTTCAACAGAAGGATCTCCGGAAATAGCAGCTTTAGCCGCTTCCTTAGCCACAGTTCCTATTTTTTTAAAGATTTGTGCATTCCCGGTCGTAGGAATCAAGAAAACTGCCGTTATGAGGAAACAAAGGAATGAGATCGTTTTCATTTTCAGTTATTTTAATATTAAATGGGCCTTCTTTAAATCTTTACAAATTCTACCCTTCTGTTATTTGCCTTCCCTTCCGCAGAGTCATTCTTATCCATAGGTTGTGTAGCGCCAAAACCTTTTGTAATCAGCCTGCTTTCCTCAATCCCCATATCTACTAATTTTGCCTTTACGGCATCTGCACGATCCTGAGAAAGTTTCATATTGGATTCAGGATTGCCATCGCTGTCGGTATGTCCGTTAATTTGAAATTTAAGATCACTGTGGTCTTTCATCAGCTTGACGATCTCATTTAGTGCGCCCATCGACTCCGGTTTAATAATGGCTTTGTTGACATCGAAGGTGATACCGTGTGTAATAAATTTACCTTCTGTTACCACTTTATTATATTTATCATCTCCCCCTGCGGCCAGCCGGAAGTTTTTGATTTTGAAACCATAGTGCCCATCGGTTTGAATAGCCAGTTTGGCTGCACCTGTCGGGAAGTTATTGGTCGCTTGTACTCTGGTACCGCCTATATAGGCTTTTGCGATATTTTTTCGAATATAAATAGCAACATGATGCCAGATGTCATTGGTGTTTAGCGCCGTTTTGATTTCTTCATTTACATTGGAAACACCTGCTTTCAGGTCTCCTAAAATCGTCTGTGTATTGGAATGTATGGTGAATCTGGCCAGTCCGTATCCATCATAATTATTGTCATCGGATTTATAGAAATATACATTGAAATCATTCACCTTGTCAAAGTAGTCCGTTCTGGGATTTTCATACATCATATCAAATTCCAGTGTGAATTGCTCCGGCAGGTAACTATCGTTATCCATCAGAGGCATTATGAGAAGACGCCCTCCTTTATCCAGATGCAATATTTTTTCTCCTTCATGAGATTGTATTTCTGCGTTTCCTTTTTTGATGGTAAAACGGGCCGGCAGCTCAGCATCTGGTTCTTGGCTAAGGTCAGGTTGAAAGATGATTTTATCTCCCGGAACAAAATCATAACTTTTGTAATTTGTTATGGCAGTGGCTTTTGTTCCGGTTGCCGGTGCTTTCTTTTCTTCGCTGACAGGGGAGTTGCCTGTGGATTGATTTCCGTTTACATTTCCACCGGCGCCCTGCGCAGCCTGATCTATGGCTTTGTCTGTAGCATTGCCGGCACGTCTGATGACATTGTTGGCTGCCCTGTTCTTAACCTCATTTTTAATCCGGTTTAATAGTTGAGCCTGCAGCTGAGGAGTGCCTGTAAAAAAATAGCAGATGCAAAATAACCCGGACATCATAAGGATGCGCTTTTTCATAATTTTAAGTTTTGAAGTGGAGAATCTGTTTTTAAATTTTTATGTTGCAAATATCCTTTGCAGGATGTTTCAGGTCAATCCTCTTAAAACAGTATTTTTGAGAAATCCCCGAAAAAGGGGATTTTTTTGGAAAACTTGGCCGGATTGTATTTTTTAAACAATTTTACTTGAAATTTATCAGCATTGCAATTGTTCTGCTTGTTTCGGATGCCGTTCAAATGTAAGCCCTTGAGGTTAATGATGGCGCTTTGCTTTTTGGTAGTGTTTGCCAATGGCAGGCAGAAAAGCGAAGATTCTATCCGGCTTCGGTTGAAAGATAGTAGTCTTTCACAGGATAACCGGATTGAGCTATTGCTCAGCCTGGCCTGGGAGAATATGATGAACAGTAAGGACTCCGTCCGAAATATTTTGGATCGGGCCTTTCTGTTAGCTTCCAGTGACAGCAATTTTGCCAGAATGGGAGATACCTATGCCTATAGAGGTACCAGCTATTATTATTTGGATCAATACGACAGCGCCCTGTATTTTTACAGGAAAGCAGATCTATATTATAAAAAAGATACATCGGATAAAGCTGCAGAAAACATAGCCGCCAACCAAATGAGTATAGGAACGGCTTACCTGCAACAGGGGGATCATCAGGTTGCTATTCGTGCTTATTTACAGGCTATCCGTATTTTAGAACAAGCGGGAGATTATAACAACCTGGTGACGGCTTATGCAAATACGGGTTTGGTTTATAACGATTTGAAGCAGTATGATAAAGCGCTCAGTTATCATCTTAAGGCTTTGAATATTGGGAAAAAATATCCGGCGGATGTACACGAAGAATCAATTGTGCAGGTGTTGATGTTTATCACGCTTGATTATTTAAATCTGAAGCAATACAAAAAGGCGGAAACCTATCTGTATTTAGCCGGCAATAGAATAAAAGAGCTAAAATCCGATTATCTTTATACGGTATATTATGGGTATAAAGGTCGCTATTTTTATGAAACAAAAGATTATACCCATTCTATAGAGAACCTGAATAAGGCTGTAACATATTCCCAAAAAACAGGACAACAATTTCAGAAGGCTCATGCTTTGCTGCTTCTGGGGCTAACTTTTTTTGAAAAGGGGAATGATAATAAAAGCATCAATTATTTAGAAGAGGCCTTAGGGATATTTAGAAAAATAGGAGATAAAATACGTGAAAACAAAACGCTTTTCTATCTCTCCAGAGCTTATGCCAACAAAAAAAATTATGCCTTATCGGTGGAATATTATCAGGCCTATACACACCTGAATGACAGTCTGAATATAGCTGAAAGTAAAAGGCAGATTAACGAGATTGAAAATAAATACCAAACACAACGGAAGGCAGATAGTATTCTTGTGCTTCAAAAAAACAATCAGATTCAACGGTTATCTTTATATAAGAAAAGGAATTTAAATTATTGGCTTATTAGCGGTCTTGCTTTATTGACAATTATTAGCATTTTAGTTTATCGGAATTTAAAACACCGTCATTTTATTTTGAAACAGAATGAAATCGTGCAGCAACAACGGATTCAGGAGCTTGAAAAAGAACGACAGCTGGTGGCGGCTCAATCCATCCTGGAAGGGCAGGAGCAGGAAAGGAGCCGTCTGGCCAAAGACCTTCATGACGGAGTAGGAGGGTTGTTATCAGGTGTAAAATTATCTTTATCAACTATGAAAGGAAATGTATTTTTATCGGAAGAAAGTGCGCAGGCGGTCGGCACGGTTATCCAACAGTTGGATCAGTCAATAGCCGAATTGCGCAGGGTATCACACAACATGATGCCCGAAGCGCTGATCAATTTTGGCCTGAAAGAGGCGCTGGAAAATTATTGTGAAAACCTGAACCTGTCCGGCGAGATCAAGGTGCAGTTACAAGCCTATGGAATGGAAGAAAGAATGAAGCAGGAGAAAGAGATCATTCTTTACCGGATTGTTCAAGAGCTCCTGAACAATATTTTGAAACATGCCGGAGCCCGGAATGTTCTGATTCAATTAATCCGGGAAGAAGACTGCTTTACCCTCACAGTAGAAGACGATGGAAAGGGTTTTAATATACAGGAAGCTGAAAAGAAAGGAGGCGCCGGGATTGCCAATGTGAAAGCCAGGGTCGTATATTTGGAAGGTACTGTGGATTTCCAATCTGTGCCGGGGGAAGGTACTTCCGTCAATATTACAGGAAGTGTAACCTGATTATAATCTTTAACCTTTTATCTTTTTAAAACATGTCCAAGGTTCAGGTATTTATTGTTGATGATCATCCGATGGTTGTAGCCGGTTTAAGAGCCTTGCTTGACCAGTTGGAAAACATGGAAGTGGCAGGCTCTGCAACTAATGCTTTTGATACCCTTCCTTTTTTGCAAAACAATAAGGTAGATGTGATCCTGCTGGATATCAATTTACCGGATGTGAACGGTATTGACTTGTGTAAAAGGATTAAAAAAGAGTTTCCTGCAATCCGGGTTTTAGGTATCAGTACTTTTAGCGACCGCAGTTATATTTCCCGCATGATAAACAATGGAGCTTCCGGTTACCTGGTAAAAAGTGCTTCTGCAGAAGAAATATCCGAAGCAATCCAGACGGTGTTGAGAGGAAGGTTGTACCTGAGTCTGGAAATGGAGCATCTGCTGAACGCGACATCTGCTATTCCTACAGGTATTTTACCGGTATTGACCAGAAGAGAAAAAGAAGTATTGAGATTAATAGCAGATGGCCTAACCAACAATCAGATAGCAGAAAAGCTATTTATCAGTCCGTTGACTGTTGACAGCCATAGGAAGAACTTATTGACCAAGCTCAATGTGAAAAATACGGCCTCCCTTATAACCACGGCATTCGAGCACCAATTGTTGTAGTTTCTTCAAAAACCAAAGATGGGTTTTTGCCCTTTCAGTTGTTTTATTCAGGCTACCACATCCATCTGATCTAACACGCTCATTACTTCGCGTACATGCTCAGCGGATTTTTGGAGCAAGGCCTTTTCTTCTTCGTTTAAGTTCAATTCGATGATTTTTTCAATCCCGTTTTTACCCAATACAACAGGTACGCCGAGGTATATGTTTTCAAAGCCATACTCTCCTGTCAACCAGGTGCAACAAGGAAAGATGCGTTTTTCATTTTTGCAGATCGATTCTACCATCTGAGCAGCTGCGGCTCCGGGTGCATACCAGGCGGAAGTACCCAAAAGGTTTACAATTTCTCCCCCTCCTTTTTTTGTTCTTTCAATAATGGCATTCAGTTTATCTTCTGAAACCAACTGGGTTACCGGGATACCGGATACGGTAGTGTAACGGGGAAGGGGTACCATAGAATCACCATGTCCACCCATCAGTACAGCCTGGATGTCTTTTGGAGAGCCGCCTATTTCTTCTGCCAGGAAGGCCTTGTAGCGGGAGATATCCAAAATACCGGCCATTCCAAATACCCGTTTGCTATCAAATTTCGAGGTGAGATAAGCACAATAAGTCATTACGTCCAGGGGATTGGCTACAATAACGATAATTGCATTAGGTGAATGTTTTACCACGTTTTCAGTAACGGATTTTACAATGGAAGCGTTTGTAGAGATGAGGTCATCGCGGCTCATCCCCGGTTTTCTGGGTATGCCGGATGTAATCACTACGACATCACTGTCTGCTGTTTTGGAATAATCGTTTGTTGCTCCGGTAAGGCGGGTGCTGAAATAATTAATGGCAGCACTTTCATACATATCCAGCGCTTTTCCTTCAGAAACCCCTTCTTTGATATCGAGCAATACGACTTCTTCTAAAAAATCTTTTTGTGCCAGTACATTAGCGCAGGTGGCGCCTACATTACCAGCTCCTATTACAGAAACTTTCATTTGAATATGAGATTTAAAAATTGACAAATAGCTAATTACCTCTAATCTAATCTGTTTTCAGGTAATGAATTAAAGAATCTATAGGTTGGGAACCCTCGTTGTGATAAACGATTTGCCCCTTCTTGTCATAAATATAAATACCGGGAAAATATTGTTGCTGATAGAACATATTTAACCGGCGGGTAGAGTCGGTTCCCATCGTAATCACATCCGGGTAGCGTTGTACGCCAAACCCTTTATAATAAGCTACCATCTGGTTGTAGTTAAAGGGCGTAATCATCAGTATTTGCGCTCCTTTAAACTTATCAATATTTTTGGTGATTCGCTGTGTTTCCTCCTGGCAGTGAGAACAATCTACACTGAACAGGAAAATCATGGTTGGCTTCCCTTTCTTAAGATCCTTATTGGTAAAGGTCTTACCGCCAACGGCCGTAAAGGCAAAAGGAGGGATTTCCGGGAAACGAAGGTATTTAGGTTTTGAATTAGTACTGGTTTGCGCTTCCATTAGAAAAGGGGCGCAAAGCAGGGCAGCCAATAGGAAAGCGGAAAGCAACTTTTTCATAAAATGATCCATTTTTTTAATTCCCTGAAAAAAAGGTTCAAATGCTTATGCAGTAGTGGAAGTGGCCTCACCGGCAGGAGAATATTCTTCTTTCCATTCGTGGCCACAATTTTTGCAGGTGTACTTTCTGTTGGGAAGTTCAACCGCAAGCACCACGCAAACCAGCATGGCTGTGATGATCAAGAAGGCCCAAGGCCAGCTTACAAAAAGCATGATCGTACCGATAACAGACAAAATAGCGGTTAACGTAAAATATAAACCGGCAGTTTTATCCTTTATATCCTGGGATTTGCATTTGGAACAAGTTTTTAACATTTGAAATCTATTTAATTGATTAAATATCCTGACTACAGGACAAAAGTAAGGAATTTTACCTCATTAAGGGATGAAATTTTAGAATTTTGGTCTGAAATGCTACATTTTCACACAATGTTTTACTTTTGCATTTTACATTTATATTTTTTCAAGAAAGCGAGTGCTTATGGCAACAACGTCAGACATAAGAATGGGCCTTATCATTAAGCTGAACAATGAGTTGTATCAGGTGGTGGATTTCGGGCAGAATAAGACTGCACGGGCAGCGGCAAAAGTCAGGGCCAAATTAAAAAGTATTGAAACCGGGAAAAGCATTGAGCATACCTGGAATTCAGGAGAAAACATTCATACGGTACGCGTGGAAAAGCGTCCTTTTCAGTTCCTTTATAAGGACGATATGGGCTTCCATTTTATGAGTACGGAGACCTATGAGCAGTTTGCTATGCCGGAAGCCAAGGTGAACGGATCTGATTTTTATAAAGAAGGACAGGAGTGTTTTATCCTCATCAATACGGAAACCGATGAACCAATGAGTGCAGAACTTCCGGACAAGATCGAATTGAGGATTACCTATACCGAACCGGGTTTGAAAGGAGATACGGCTACCCGTACCCTAAAACCGGCCACCGTGGAAACCGGTGCTACCGTTAAGGTTCCTTTGTTTATTGATAAGGATGAGATGGTTCGAATCAACAGTCAGACCGGCGAATATATCGAACGCGTTAAATAGAAAAAACTTTTTCGAGAAGATAGAATGTAAGAAATTCAAATATAATTTGTAGCTTCATACATTCTTTCCGTTTTATTTAAAAATATAATTATGGATTTTAAAGAAATACAGGAACTGGTCAAACAGGTTAATCGCTCCCATCTGACAGAATTACACATTGAACAAGACAATTTTAAGATCACCATCAGAAAAGGACAGAAAGCCGATGAGCAGGGCCAGAGTTCTACCCCGGTAGTCAACCCATTAGTGGCTTATCCTGCACCACCCCCCCAGATACCCGCTCCTGCTCAGACACCCGTTCAGGAGACTGCCGCCCCCGCCCCAAAAACACCCGCCAAAAAAGAAGAAGATACCAACCTGATAACTATCAAATCCCCTATGATCGGTACCTTTTATCGTAGTCCTTCACCTGATAAACCTTCCTTCGTGAACGTGGGAGATGAAGTAACTCCCGGAAAGGTCGTTTGTATCATTGAGGCTATGAAGTTGTTTAACGAAGTAGAGAGTGAAATAAGTGGTAAGATAGTGAAGATCCTGGTAGAAGAAGCCTCCCCGGTAGAATATGACCAGCCACTGTTCCTGGTAGAGCCTTAATAAGCTTATTAATAAGACTAAATGAGGTAAACGGCCTCCTATATTAAGAATTGGATATGTTTAAAAAAATCTTGATTGCAAACAGGGGAGAGATTGCATTGCGCATTATTCGAACCTGTAAAGAAATGGGTATTAAGACCGTAGCGGTTCATTCCACTGCAGATATAGATAGCCTTCATGTAAAATTTGCAGACGAAAGTGTCTGTATCGGGCCGCCTTCCGGTAGTGAATCCTACCTGAACATCCCCACTATAATGGCGGCTGCAGAAATTACCAATGTAGATGCCATTCATCCCGGGTATGGATTTTTATCTGAAAATGCTCGTTTTGCAGAGATATGTGCTGATCATCAGGTAAAATTCATTGGCCCCTCGGCCGAGATGATCAACAAAATGGGAGACAAGATTACGGCAAAAGAAACGATGGTGGCTGCAGGGGTGCCTGTTACTCCGGGCTCGGATGGCCTGATTGAAAATGCCGAGGATGCAAAGAAAACTGCAAAGAAAATCGGGTATCCCGTCATGTTAAAAGCTACTGCCGGCGGTGGCGGAAAAGGCATGCGCGTAGTGTGGAAAGAAGAGGAAATAGAGCACCATTTTAATGCTGCCAGGGCGGAAGCCCGTGTTTCTTTCGGAAATGAAGGCATCTACATGGAGAAATTTGTGGAGGAACCCCATCATATTGAATTTCAGATTGCCGGAGATCAATATGGGAAAGCTTGTCACATGAGTGAGCGGGATTGTTCCATTCAACGCCGCCATCAGAAGCTTATTGAAGAATCTCCCTCCCCCTTTATGACAAAAAAATTGCGTAAGGCTATGGGAGAAGCTGCGATTAAAGCCGCTGAGGCCATTCAGTACGAGGGAGTAGGTACCGTAGAATTTCTGGTAGATAAGAACCGGAACTTTTATTTCATGGAAATGAATACCCGTATTCAGGTGGAGCATGGAGTTACTGAAGAAGTAATCAATTTTGACCTTATCAAGGAACAGATTAAAATTGCTGCCGGGGTAGCAATTTCGGGAAAAAATTACGAACCGGTTATGCATGCCATTGAATGCAGGATCAATGCAGAAGATCCTTATCATGATTTCCGGCCTTCTCCAGGAGTCATTAAAGTGCTGCATACGCCCGGGGGCCATGGTGTGCGGGTAGATTCTCACATTTATGCGGGTTATGTAATCCCTCCTTATTACGATTCCTTGCTGTCTAAACTTATTGCAGTGGCACAAACCCGGGAAGAGGCTATAGAAACCATGGAACGTGCTTTGAGCGAGTATGTGATTGATGGCGTGAAGACCACCATTCCATTTCATCAGCAGGTGATGAAAGACAAGCGATTCCGAAGTGGTAAATTCACCACTAAATTTATAGAGGATTTTGTTCTGAAACCGGAGGAGGAGGTGGTGGAATAGCACCTTTATTCCCTTGCAGGCCGCCGGTATGAAGGATGAGCAGTCTGCTCGGGGGAGGGATTTGTTCTTTTTCTACCAGGTCTGTAATCCCGAACATCATTTTGGCAGTATATACAAAATCCAGTGGGATTCCTGTTTTTTGATAAAAAGAATCCATAAAATCGGTCAGTGTCTTTGTCTTTTTGGCAAAACCACCGAAAGAATAGTTGGTGAGAATTTCCCAGTCAGCGGGGTCTTGAATATTTTCGACCTGTTTTTTTATTGCCAATCGTTGATCATCTGCTTTTCGTAAAGCTGAAAAACCCAGTACTTTTTGAAATTTCTCTGCTGCTGTTACCAGCCCCGCAAGAGTGGCCCCTGTCCCCATCGGGCAACAGATATGTGTGAAGGATTGGGTATCATGGAGACTCAAAATCTCTTCGGCTCCTTTTATCCCCAGTTTGTTGTTTCCTCCTTCGGGAATGATATAGGCGTTTGGAAACCTCGCGTTTAACTCACGGAGATAAGCAGCCTCTTCTTTATTTTTGTATGCTGCTCTGCTGATAGAAAATAAACGCATCCCTTCTTTTTTGGCATGGGTAAGCGTAGGGTTGTCAAAAACGTTTCCGCGAATTATTCCGATGCTCTTCAATCCTAAAATTCTACAGGCCGTTGCAGTAGCGGCAATGTGATTGGAGCGGGCGCCGCCAAAAGTAAGAATGGTATCTTTACCCTGCTCAACAGCGGCTTTCAGGTTATATTTTAGCTTGAACCATTTGTTTCCGGATATTGTGGGATGCAGAAGGTCCAACCGCAGCATCACCGCTTCCACCTCTGCCGCCACCAGGGGAGCTGTTTGCAGAGGTTGTAAAACAGCACGTGCCGGTCTGATGAAGGAGAAAGCCATCTTTTTTTATGCAAATATTAAATTAAATCTATGAATGTTTGATTTATTTATTGATTAATGGCTAATTTTACCCGATAACAGATTTTGGAACCTTAAAATTTACGTTTGTCAATTATGCAAAAACCCACACTCTTGATACTTGCTGCCGGAATGGGCAGTCGCTATGGAGGAATTAAGCAAATGGACCATTTCGGACCCAATGGAGAAACCATCATTGATTATTCTATCTATGATGCTATTGCTGCAGGCTTCGGGAAAGTTGTGTTCATTATCCGCAAAGACTTTGCGGAGGAGTTTGAAAAGGCCTTTAATGAGAAACTGGCCCAGACGGGTGTTGAAGTAGAATACGTATATCAGGAATTAGATAGTTTTCTGGGAGATTATAAATTGTCTTCGGGTCGCCAGAAACCCTGGGGAACAGCCCATGCTGTTTTGTGTGCGAAAGAGGCTATTGAGGGGCCGTTTGCCATCATTAATGCGGATGACTTTTATGGGAAGCAGCCTTTTGAGTTGATGGCTACTTTTCTCAATAATACTTGTGATGAGAAACATTCTGCAGTAATGGGATATGAGATCAGTAAAACCTTATCCAGGCACGGGACTGTTTCCCGCGGGGTATGCACTCAGGATGAAGAAGGTAACCTGGAGACCATTACGGAACGGACAAAGGTAGCTTTTGAAGGAGAAGATATTGTGTATATCGATAAGGATGAGGAGCATCATATTCTTTCTGACAATACCCTGGTATCCATGAATTTTTGGGGATTTGATTCCTCCATTTTTGAATTGATTGAGAGCATGTTTGCCGAGTTTCTTGAAGAGAATGGGAGTAAACCCAAGGCGGAATTCCTTATTCCATCTGTGGCGGATTATTATATTGCCAATGAAATGGGAACCGTAAAAGTGATTCATACGGCGGAACAATGGTTTGGCGTCACCTACAAAGAAGATGCGCCTAAGGTGAAAGAAAATATTAAAGCGCTTATTGATCAAGGTACTTATCCCAATAAATTATGGACTTAATGATTCACCCCCAAATCCTCTCGGGGTTTGATATAAAGAAGGAAGACTACCGCATTGAGCGGTATGGTTCCGGATTAATTAACCATACCTTCCGGTTGAGGCATGCCTCAGGCAGGCACCGGAAGGATTTGCTTTTGCAACGGATTAACACCCATGTTTTCAGAGAGCCCTATCGTATTGCACAGAATCATCGTAGAGCGGCGGATTATCTGTCGGCTCATCATCCCGACTATTTTTTCCTGGTACCGGTACCTACTAAAGAAGGAAAGGATATGCTGGAATGGAACAACGAGTATTGGCGGATATTGCCGTTTGTGGATCATACGATATCCCTGAATGAGGCTAATAACCCCAAACAGGCTTTTGAAGCAGCCCGGCAATTTGGGTTGTTGGCCCACAATCTTTCAGGAATTGAAATGAACGCTTTATCCCCTACCATTCCTGATTTTCATAACCTGACCTTACGATATAGCAATTTTCAAAGTGCGATTGCTAATGCTTCCGAGGAACGAAAGGAAGAAGCGGAGCCTCTCATTAATGCCTTTCAGGCTTTTTCTCAGATTGCAGTTACCTACGAAACTCTGAAAACGGATTCCGACTTCAAAGACCGCCTGATGCATCATGATACCAAGATAAACAACGTGCTGCTGGATGATAAAACATACGAAGGGGTTTGCGTGATTGATCTGGATACGATGATGCCCGGCAAAATCATTTCCGATTTGGGGGATATGGTGCGTACCTATGTCAGTCCCGTATCGGAAGAAGAAACCGATTTTAGCAAAATTGTCATTCGGGATGATTATTACGATGCCCTTATGAAAGGATATCTCTCTGAGGTTGGAGCAGACCTGACAGGTACCGAAAGAGAGGTTCTGTTCTATTCCGGACAGTTTATGATCTATATGCAGGGCATCCGTTTCCTGACTGATTTTCTAAATGGCGATGTGTATTATGCCATTAAATATCCCAAACACAACTTCAACCGTGCGAAGAATCAGTTAGTGCTTCTTGAGGCATTAAATAAAAAAGAAAAAGATTTGAGACATATTATCGCTAAGCATTTGTGATGGTTACCGGCTAACGATTATAAACGGGTATTATATTATCTCAATTATTTTTACTCTTAAGGCTAACATCCACCCTTCTTTGCATGGGGTTGCTTCCACGTCCGGTGCTGCTTTGGCTGCTTTCTCCAATTTGGATCTGTGAGGCGGGAATATCAAATTTATGGATGAGCGCATCTTTTACCGATTCACTACGTTTATCCGATACAATTTTATTAATCCGGGCGCTTCCCGTAGCATCTGTAAAACTTTGCAATGTAATCACCAATCCCTTGTGTTTTTTGACCATTGCCGCTGCAGGGGAGAGTTTTTCAACCTGTCCTGTGCTTAAGGTAGAAGAACCGGTTGGGAAATAAACACTAATGACGGGAAAGTTGGAAAGGACAGTTTTAAAATTTTGACTGTCTGCCACTGCCTGTGCCCTTTTGATTTCAGAGAGTTGTTGCGTAAGCGAGTCCACCTGCTGTTGCAGGGTACTTACCTGCGCTTTTTGTTGTATTTGTTGTTGCCTTGCTCTGAGGTTCTGTAATGAATCCAGGCGATTTTGCAGCGAATCCACCTCTTCAGAAGAAGTTGTTTGCAGGTTATTGGAAGGAGTTGCTCTTGCTGCCTGCAGGGAATCCAGCCGGAGTTTAATGGCCTCCAGCTCATGTTCGTATTCCTTGTTGTTTCTTTCACCGGTGCCGGTAACAATTGTTGGGGCTATGCGGGGCACTATTTCCAATCTGTCCCGCCGGTTTTGCCGGGCCTGTTCTCTGTACAAATCTCCGACCGCCTGTTCCAGGTATCTCACGTCTCTATTCGTCCGGTCTCCATAGGGCGTATTGTAGTAATTATACCGCCGGCTGTTATTCTTTAAAGAATTAAGTTCATCCTGCAATTGATCTATTTCCTCCTGGTTGTTCTGTAATTGTCTTTTTTGTTCTGTAGTTACTTGTTGTAAATCTGCATTGTACCGGTCATTTCTCCTGATCTTATCCAGCAACCGTTGAATGAAATTCCGGTCTGTAGGTTCATTGGCTACCGAATCTTGCTGATATTGACTTTTCAGAGATTCCTGTAGGTCCGTAAGTGAATCCAATGAGCGTTGTAGCTGTTGTTCCTTCAGAGAGTCGCTTAATCTCCTGTCCGTAAGGTAAAGCTCCTGTATTTGTTCAAACCGGGACCGGCTTATTGCGGTTGTATCTTCCTTGTTTTGCAACGAATCTGGTACATACCGAACAGCATCTAAAGTGTCCTTCGAATAGGAAGGAAGACTTTTTTCTTTATAAACTATTATTTTAGTTGAATCTGCATATTCTGTAACAACCGGCGTATGGCCCATTTCTTTTCTCAATTGTTCTCTCGCTTTTTGAATAGCCTGCTTATGTATTTTAAGGCTGTCAATTTGCAATTGATCCTGAAGAAGCTGAAGGCTGTCTGTTTTGGTTAAGGAAGCCTTGTTTTCAAGGGCGTGTTTTTTATCTTCTAAAACATCCATTCTATGTTGGACCTCATTCTGTCTGATTTGATAATCCTGGTCGATACGGGTAAATCGAAGCGATAGAAATTCCGATCTCAATTGCTCTAAAGCGTTGCGGATAGAATCCACCGTATAACTGCTGCTCTGTAATTGTTCCAAAGAGTCCCGTAAACGTATATGCGTTATAGAATCCTTTTGAGCCGTGAGAAGGGAATCAGTAGAATTCCTGTTTTCCGAAAGAGTTAGTGGCCCGGGGTTATAGATAATAGGCGCTTTAAAATGATGACGGCCGGAACGGCTTCCAATACTGAATTGCAAGGCTGCTTTATTAAAAATATAAAAGTCATTAACCCCATCATCGTAACCTCTTTTTCTTTCCTGCCCTATGGTATTGGTTCCCGGATGAGCGGCATAAAATTGTTCATCTGACCGGTATTGCAGTTTATATTTTCCGCTTACGTCATCCAGGTAGTCACTAAATGAATATTTAATATCACTTTGAAGCGTCAGACTGACTACGCTGCTTAAACGTAATTTAACCCCAATTCCCAGATCGGCATAAGGCACTACGTTTGGATATTCTTTATAGGTTTCTGTCATCAGGGGCCGAAGGTCCGTTTCGTATTTTCCATCAGGCTCCACTCCGGGGTTCGCATAATTGTAAGGTTCCCCTTCGCTGTTATACAAATCTCCTTTTACCTTAAAGGATGTAAACCCGGCACCAATAAAAAAGTAAGGGGCAAAAAAAGCATTTGAATACAAAAATTTTCCGTTGTCTGCATGGAAGGTCAACGCCAGGCCGGCATCCCAAATATCGGTCTTAAAGTTCAAAGCCCGGTCCCAGTGTTCTGACATCCGGTCATAATCTCCATTCGGAGCGCGATAACGATCGCTCATAGCAAAAGATCCTTTATTAGCCTGAAACAGGATCCCCATCCCGGAAGTGAATCTTTTTTCCAGACTTATTCCCCAACTGGCCTCCGGTACGTAATGTTTATTATATTGAAAAAACTTAAAAACTTTCTGCCAGTCGGAACCATGTTGAATACGGTAAGGACTCAGGTCTCCATAGTAGTTCATGAAACCTCCTCCAAGGCTCAATTGCCAACCTGTATTCCCGCTTTGTGCATAGAGTTTTCCCGCCAGAGGCAGCAAAAGAGTGCTTATCAAAATAGTATATAAGAATCTTCTTTTCATATCAGGGTTTGTTTTTCCCGAATCCCAGCCAAAGATTGATCTCTGCACTCAGACCAACAAAAGGTTTGAGTTTTACATCTTCCGTTTTTATCTGCTGAATATTATCAAACTTCTCTGTAGAGGTGGCTACCACACCAGCCTGTAACCTAAGTACATTCAAAAATTTATATCCTAATCCTAAATAATAGGGAAGACCGACTACAGGCCCTGTGATTTTATTTCCGTTTTTATCTTTAAAGTTTTTCAAAAAGACACCAAGAGAGACGGAGGTATTTCCCCAAAATGGAGAAAAGGAATTGTTTCCCAAGGGAAAAGAAACCCCGGCATAAGGCCCTGAATCGTAATCCATATCTCCCCATTTACCGGAAAGATAAGCGCCTCCGTATCCCACGTTAAGAGCCAGGGAATGACTGGTGGTTTCGGTAGGATAATGAACCCGCTCTCTTACATCTTCCATTACAGCTATAGATCCATTAAGATAAGGAGTTACTTCTCCCATAGCTGTCTTCAGTAATTGCTGTTGCTGACGTTCTACGAATTGTTGCCTTATCTGCGAAGTTTGTTGCCCTGCTTCATGTTCAACCTGATAACGTGCATATTTGGTTTTTTGGTCATTTAGTTGTTGGAGTTTTTTCTTCACCAAATCTGAAAAACCCGGGAAGGATCCCGGAAGGGTACTTTTATAATAGGTAAATGCATTCCAAACAATTTGATTCATATTATCAAGCATGGTATTTACCGGCGACCGGAAGGAAATTTTCTTAGGACTTACTTCAACGGAACTCTCAATATAGGCTTCCAGATTATCGTGGATTGCCCGCGTCAGGTAAATGCGCTCAGAATCATTTAAAGTACGGTAAAATTTAAAAGAGATATCATATCTTTTATTTCCACGAAGTTTATAGTAAACAGGCATCATAAAGGTACCCGAAGTATTTCCAATAGGCCTTCGCCATTGGGTGGCGTATAAGGTATCTTCACGATGATGGTTTTTAAAAATTTGCATGGTTACAATAGAAACGTTGCTATTGATTGATCCCTTGATCACAAAATACGAACCTGCAGGCAAAGGCTGATTTTCATTAAAAACGTTATTTTGATAATCCATAAAGACGGTCTTTTCCTGGGCAAAACCTTCTATGCAAAAAACGCTTAATATAACACCAATGATATACTTTTTCATGCTGTGCTGTTTTTAATAATAGGGCCGATATCCCCGGCCAAATAAAATAGTAAGGGTAATGCTTAAATCCCTGTTCTTAAGCACATCAGGGGCTTCTTCATTTCTTTTTGGGGCAATGTTAGTGAGTCCCAATCCATATTTTGCTCCTATTCTTAAATTGCGATTAAATTCGATGCCGGCTTTAAAATTAAAACCGAAATCGCCTGCCTTTAAATCTTTTTGAGCGCCATTTCCAAACTTAAGCTTATGGTCAGAAAAATAAGGATTGTTGTTAATGGTAGTTCCTTTATCGGTTCCTCTTCCTCCAAGCGCTAAAGCAACATAGGGTCCTCCACCAAAATAAAGGTTGCTGTTATACCCAAGTCTTGAGCGGAAGATAAGATCAACCGGTAGCTCCAGATACCAGGGACGCATCTTATAAGTGGATTTCCCATTCTGCCCCTTTATTTTGAAACTGGCTCCTTTTCCGGAAACAAGAAGTTGCGGCTCCAGGGCCATCCAATTTGTAACCTGGTAATCCATAAGAACACCCACGTGAAAAGACGGTATGGGCCACGCCTTTATATGAGCGCCATTGTCCATAGCCCCACCTGTATAGTTTAAATCTGCCAGGTTGAAACCACCGGTTATGCCAAAGCGGGTTTGCGAATAGTTCCTTCGCCATTGTGCAGAAACTCCCAACGCCATAACCAGGCATAGGGACAGCATAGAGAATAGTTTGAGGCAACGGATTTTCATAAAATAAAATAAATTAAGGCTAAAGATTAAACCGAGGTTAAAGATAGGAAGCCGCAAATATAGCCAAATTCCAATAAGATGGACTTGAAGAAAAAATTT
>CAYRBD010000055.1:0-22507 GCA_964422465.1 uncultured Chitinophagaceae bacterium | reverse complement strand
TCCTTGGCTTTCTGGGTTCCATATCCCACAACTACTATTTCTTCCAGGCTTTGTCCTTTGATCATTTTGACATCCATCGGGGCAGTGGAGATGGGAAGTGTAATAGATTTGTAACCCACATAGGAAAAGACCAGATTCTTGCCGCTTGCCGGTACTTCAAGGCTGAAATCTCCATTTGATCCGGTAATGGCGCCTACCCCGCTCACCCCTTCCACCCTGACTGTAACCCCTGGAAGAGGTTCTCCGGAGGTTCCGTCCGTAACGGTACCTTTAACGGTTCTTTGCTGTGAGTAAGCTAATGACCCTGTTGTCAGGAGAAAAATCAGCGTCAATAAAAGTTTACACCGTAAAACACTTTTTTTCATAGAATGGAATTTTTAGGTGAGATGAAAGAACTACAAAATCGTGTATCTACTACACAACGCCTCACAAATAAACAGTTTTTTTACCTAAATACAAAATTTTTTACAAATTATTTTAAATTTCAGGGTTCAAAGAAAAGGACTACTTTAGAGGCTGTTAAGTTTTATGAATCATCTGGCAAATTCGGAGAAAGCGACTAAAATAATAATTGGCCATAAGGAAAAGATAGATTTTCCGGAACTCAGGCGTACCTGGGTTACCGCCCGTATTGATACCGGCGCCAGATCCAGTTCTGCCCATTGTGATAAAATATGGGTTGAAGAAAAAACCAATGGGACTCACGTATTGTGTTGTTATTTTTTAAAAAATTCAAAGCAGGTTACCCGCTTCTCTAAATTTCATAAAAGGAAGGTTAAAAGTTCCAACGGCGCCAGCCAGGTAAGATATGTGGTCCGGCTTCTGATCCGCCTGGGGAAGGTTGAAAAATTAACAGAGGTAACGCTGACGGACCGCTCTACCATGAATTATTCTGTTCTGCTGGGAAGGCGGTTTTTATCACCGGAGTTTTTAGTAGATGTATCGCGGGCTTATATTGCAACAGGGCCTATAAAACAAAAGAAATGAGAATTGTCATCTTATCGAGAAACAATAATTTATACAGCACCCGCAGGTTGAAAGAATCTGCAACCGCCAGGGGACATGACGTGAAGGTGATTGATCACATCAAATGTTCCCTGGTAAATGAGCATAATAAACCCCTGATCTACTATAATGGGGAGGTGTTGCAGCAGGTGGATGCGATTATTCCGAGAATAGGCGCTTCAGTCACCTTTTTCGGTACTGCGGTAGTTCGTCAATTTGAGATGATGAATGTGTTTTCTATTAATTCTTCCGTATCTATTGTTCGCTCCCGGGATAAGTTGCGCAGCCTGCAGATATTTTCTAAACATGGAATCGGGATTCCCAAAACCATCTTTGCCAACTATACCAGAGAGACGGAGGGCCTGTTAAAGGAACTGGGGGGACCGCCGGTGATCATTAAACTGCTGGAAGGCACACAGGGAATTGGGGTGGTGCTTGCCGAGACTAAAAAGGCAGCCAAGTCTGTTATAGAAGCTTTTCTCGGTTTGAAGGCTAATATTCTTATTCAGGAATTTATCAAAGAGGCCGGAGGGGCCGATCTCCGGGCTTTTGTTGTCAATGGAAAGGTAATAGGTTCCATGAAAAGACAAGGGCTGGAAGGGGAATTCAGGAGCAATATTCATCGGGGGGGCAGTGCCGTTCCGGTGAAATTGACGCGCATTCAACGGGAAGTTGCATTGAGAGCAGCAAGGGTCATGGGGCTTTCAATCTGTGGAGTGGATATGATCATGTCGCAGCGGGGACCGCTGGTGTTGGAGGTCAACTCCTCTCCCGGGCTGGAAGGGATTGAAAAAGCGACCGGAAAAGACATTGCCGGCAGCATCATCAATTATATTGAAAGCCAAAAAGGGCAAAATTTCAAAAAAGACCGGGTAGGGGTATAAATTTATTATTTGGTCAGAGCAGCTGAATTAAATTCAACTTTTCCTTTTTGATAGAACTGATCAGGGGCAGGTTTCAAGGAGTGATTGTTCAAAAAGTCAATCAATTGGTGCATCACCGTTTCATTTCTCTTTACCCATCCTTTATAAGCCGAAGGGCTCGCAGCCGGGCCAAATACCCATTGGTTGTAAGCTTCAAACAGGCCGTTTTTTAGCAACAGGCTGTAATAATTAAAAAGAGCGTAGGGGTAAACCAGTTTATAGAAATTATTCCAATTTAAGAGGAATTGGGTCCGGGCCATTACTAATGTCTCAGGCGTTACTCCTCTGTTGATGGCCATTTCAGCGCTTTTGCCGAGGGTGGAAAGTACAGCGGTTTTGAAGTCCGGTTTGTCCAGGGTAGAAAAGCCTTCTTCTTCTTTTTTACCAGACGAATGATCGGCGGAGGTGAGAGACAGCGTAATACTGTTGTTGATAACGGATTTGTAGGCTTCCAGAAGCATCTTTTTCATCTCGGAAGTCCGGTTGGTATAACGTTCCAGATTAATAAATATCTCGCCATAAATAATCGTCCAGAATTTATCCTGACTAAAATAGTAAGTTCGTGCGGCAAAATAATAATTGGGCGCATAATCCGGCGCAATCTTTATGCCCTCCACCCAATTTTGTAAGGCATTGGTATATTTCCGCTCATCATAATAAACCTGCCCCAGTTCACTGTATAGCACGCCACTGTTGGGGAGTTGTTTTAATCCATTCCTGTAATTTCGCTCTGCCTTTTTTAAATTATTTTGTGCCCGGTAAATATTTCCTGCTATCTGGTAAGTTTGCTCATTGGCTGCATTGCTGCGTAATACGGTCTTAATCAGCTTTTCAGCCTCATTATAATCATGATTTAAAGAATAAGCATAGGCCAGAGACTGGCGGTACAACGCACTTTGAGGCTGGAGTTCCAGAGATTTTTTCAACAAAATAATGGCATTGGAATAGTCACCGGATTTGATAAAGGTCTGTGCCCGCTCGTATAACCCGGTTGCATTAGACTGGGAAAAAACCTTTGGGCAGTTCAAAACGAATAAAAACAGCGTAAACAAGAATACTTTCAATCGCATAAGGGGGTAAAATTACACAAAAATATACCAACAGCAGATAGCAAGGATTATGCCTCTTTTTGGGCCCGGATTCAAATCAGGTGCGTAAATAACCCATCCCTGAGCTTGGGCTCAAACCAGGTAGATTTTGGGGGCATGATCTGGCCGGCGTCTGCAATTTCGAGTAGCTGTGTCATCGTAACCGGATGCACAGCAAAAGCAATTTTCATTTCTCCGCTATCTACTCTTCTTTCCAATTCCGCCAATCCTCTTATTCCTCCTATAAAATCTATTCGGTTATCTGTTCTCGGGTTTTTGATCCCCAGCAGTTTATCCAGTACCTTATTTTGTAAAATGGTAACGTCCAGAATCCCAATAGGATCAGTGGTATAAGAGTCTGGTTCAGCCACCAGCCGATACCAGTTGCCCTCCAGGTACATTCCAAACTCATGTGGTTCAGCAGGCTTTACACGGGTATCCCCCACCCGGGTAACGGAAAAATTGTATTCCAGCCCGGATAAAAATTCTCTTTTTGTAAGCCCATTCAGATCCTTTACCACGCGGTTGTAATCAATAATCTGTAATTCATCTTCAGGGAAAAGAGTGGTCAGGAAAAGAGAAGCATTTTGTTCATTTAATCCCTCTCCGGAAAGTTGCCAGGCCGATTTGGCTGCAGATGCCGCCCGATGATGGCCATCTGCAATGTAAGTGGCAGGTACCTCGGTGGCAAACAAATTTGAAATTTCTTTAATGATATTATCCTGGTTGATGATCCATACCTTATGATGGATGTCATCTTCAGCAATAAAATCATAAACCGGTTCCTGTAATTCCTTTTGCTCTTTTATCAACGCATTCAACTTGGGAAGCGCCGGGTAGGTTAAAAAAACATTTCCTGTGTGGGCACGTGTAGCTACGATATGGTTTATGCGATCCTGCTCCTTTTCCGGACGGGTAAATTCATGTTTCCTGATTACGCCTTGTTCGTAATCTCTAACTGATGAGAGCCCTACCAGCCCTGTTTGCAGATGACCGTTCATCTCAAGTTCATAGATATAAAAACAGGGAGTATCCTCCTGAAAGAGAAATCCTTTTTTACGAAAAGATTCCAGGTTTTCTCTTGCTTTTTCATAAACGGCTTTATCATGAACGTCCACTGTGGCGGGAAGATCAATTTCTGCCTTGGAGATGTGATAAAAAGAATACGGATTGTCCGCTGCTTCTTCCCGGGCTTCTTCTCTGTTGAGTACATCGTAAGGTCTGGAGGCCAGTTGGTCTGCAATCCCCGCCCGGGGCCGTAATGCGCTGAAGGGTTTAATGATAGCCATCGGGTAAAATATTCAGTTAACCTTTTGCCTGTTCAAAATGTTTCATGGCTTCAACCAACAACTCCACTTCCTCTACAGTAATGGCATTGTATAGCGAAACCCTGAATCCACCTACAGAACGATGGCCTTTGATATTTAGCAGGCCCTGTTCTTTACAATAATCCATAAATTCGGGTTCAAGTTCTTTTTGTTCCATTACAAAGCATACATTCATCCGGCTTCTGTCCGCAGGAGCTACCGTTCCTTCAAAGAGCGGGTTTCGTTCTATTTCATTATAAAGAAGCCGTGCTTTTTCAATGTTTATCTTTTCGATGGCCCGGACCCCTCCCTGCTTTTTGAGCCATCGCAAATTCAGAAGACAGACATATACAGCAAAAACGGGCGGGGTATTGTACATGGATTCATAATCAATATGAACATTATAATCCATAATTACCGGAACAGGATGGGCTACTTTCCCTAATATGCTTTTTCGTACGGCCACCATCGTTACTCCGGCAGCGCCCAGGTTTTTTTGAGCGCCTGCATAAATCAGGCTGAACTTGTTAAAATCCAAATTGCGGCTCAGGATATTGCTGCTCATATCCGCAATCAAAGGCACCGGGCTGTCGGGTATTTCCTGATACTCGGTTCCGAAAATAGTATTGTTAGTGGTAATATGCAGATATGCAGCATCCTCCGGTATAATATATTCTTTAGGGATATAGCTGAAGTTTTTATCTTTTGAAGAGGCTATTTCAACAGCATTACCATAAAGACGGGCTTCTTCCAGGGCCTTGGTTGACCAGGTTCCCGTATTGATATAAGCTGCCTTCTTTGCAGGGTCTAAAAGATTCATAGCCAGTTCCATGAATTGAGTTCTTCCCCCGCCATGTAAAAACAACACTTCAAAATCATCCTCCAGGTTCATCAACTCGCGAGCCAGAGAACGCGCCTCTTCCATAACTTTTTTAAATTCGGAACCCCGATGAGGAATTTCCAATAGAGATAAACCGGTGTTTTCAAAATTGAGTACAGCTTCCGAAGCCTGCCTGACGACCTCTTCCGGTAAATGACAGGGACCGGCGTTAAAATTATGTAATTGCATTTTTATTAAAGTTTAATCCGACACGTTTGCCGGATGGGCACAAAGATAAAAATACATTGAGAACTATCCTTTATAATTCTGAAGCATTTTAAACAGTTGCTCCAGCGACTGCAAATTCTTGGGGAGGTCATCATAAATAAGATCATACATTTCCTAAATCATTCAACCCGGAAAAATTTGTCTTAAGGCTCTCTTTAAAAGTTACAAGCGCCTCCTTCAGGCTTTCAAGATTGCTTTCATATTTTTTGGACAATTCCATACCTCTATTTGTTTCAAAGATTCATTTTTAAAGGAGCCATGTACCCGATAGAAGTCCACAATGTCCACTAAAAAAGGGATTTCACTGTTTTCAATTTTTTCTTCTAATCGATACCTTAAAATAGGAGAAAGCGCCTGCTCTCCCCAAATTTCCACATCAATATCCGAGCGCTCATGAAAATTTTTTGCCGCCCTGCTTCCAAACAAAAAAACAGCATATTCCTCCCTGGGTATTGTATGAATGATTATTTCCTTCAATATGAATAAATAGTCTCTGGACATTTTTCAAATATAAGAAATTTTAGCTGCCTTTATTCGTGCTCCCGATTCAAAGGGCTTCCTGCCCCATGCCATAGCCGGTCCAGTTTTTTAAATTCCTCAAGGGTAGCCTGATCAAAGGGGCGGTCATTCAAAAGGCTGAGGTCCGGCTGCCCCGCATTTATCCAAGCAGTGTACCAAAGAGAAGAAACCGCATGTATGGCCCTGCGCATCCTCCTTGCCACCATCCCCTGTAATTGCCTGTTATAGGTTTTGGCAAAAGCAACAGAATAACGACGCACCACTTTTCCTTTACGCTCCATAAAAGCATGCACCTCCCCCTGGGGAAAATGCGCCAACAATTTCCTCTCTACCTCCAGTACCGTATCGGCAGCCTTTGCCGATTCTAAGACAATATCCCAAATATATTTTCCAGGATGATCCACATAAACCGCTTTACCCGTCCACAGGTTAAAAGCCGTATCTGCCAGCAATTCGGGAATTTCTGATTCCCACAAGGCATGTATCCCTTTTTGTCCGGTTTGCTGGCCATCGTAATTGGAACTGGCGTGAAGAGGGACACAAGCATCCGCAATATAATGGCCTAAATAGGTAGAATACCTCAAGATAGCAGAGGCGTCTTTTCTTTCAAAGGCATCCTGAAGACGATAAAAAACCTTTAAAGCATGCCAGGGAACCACACCATAAGCCATCAGGGTGTCCCGGGAATATTTCTTTACGGCCTCCTTCCACCTCCTTGGAAGCCCTTTAAACGGATATTCTCCATAATAATCTATGTCAATAAAATGATGCGCTCCCTCCTCTTTAACCGCATATCTTCTTTTGTCGGGATCCACAGCATGAGCGGTAATAAATTCAATTTGTTTTTTGTACCAGACCATCATTTGGGGAGGTAAAGAAAACACAGCTAACCTGTTGATTCTCCTGTGGCCAAAAAAGCCCCAGGCTTCACATTCAGAAATTGAGAATGAAAGCAACAGGCAAATGAACAAGCTTATTATTTTTCGAAAAGCTCCATGCATGTTAACTCTTAAGTTTCAATAATTTCGGGCTTATCTTCTTCTCCCGATTGCGTAACAGGGCTCACCCCATCTCCGCCTGTAACCCCTCCGGAAACAGCAAACTTCATGGCATCCCCGGCAGAAATATGATTCAGAGGCTGCACCCTGCCGGATTTTACAAAATATACTTTACCGGCTATGGACAAAGACATGGGAACATAAACAGCCACCACCCCTTCCAGGCCAAAGTCTGTTGCATCGCTTCTGGTGATAAAACCTACTTCCCAAACTTCATCATTGTAAAGATGAACCAACACAGGGTGATCAAATTTCTTTTTCTTACCCATCAGGGCATCAAATATGTCTTTTATGGAAGTATAAATATACTTAATAACCGGCGTGCGTTCCAGCAACCGGTCAAAGAGATCAAACAACCTTCCAATAATAAAGAACGAGGATAAGTACCCTACAACCGTAATTCCTGCCAGCGCAATGATGAGCCCCAATCCCGGGATAAAATCGGCAAAACCAAATAAACCATCCAGGACATTGAATATCCAAAATATAGCATAAAAGGTAAGGAAAATCGGCGCCAAAACCAGCACCCCCTGAAAGAAATGCTGGATAATCTTACGAAAAGTCCACTTTTTATTCATTGTGAAATTATTATTTACTTAATCTTATGCAAATTTAAATAAATAATAAGATTACATTGGCGCCATTTCCGATCAGCCCAAAGAACATTCTCATTAAGACAAGAAAAACCCTTATTCTTTGATTGGGCCCGGCTTGGAAATCTCCTTCATGAGCGCATCATCCCATTCTCCCTCAACCTTTACAGTTGCATAAGCGCCGAAGGCAACGGCCTCAATCAGGTTATGATTCAGGAACGTATAATCTCCCGGTTCTCTGAATTTATAGAGAGCTGCTGCTCCTGATCCTCCCGGGATGTTCCATGTTTCCAGGTCCACGTAAGGCTTGTTGTGAAACTTGCCCAGTGGCCAGAAAAGATCGGCGTGTCCGCCAATTAAATGCAAGCGGGTGTCCCTGTTGGCCTGAGCGCTGATAAACAATACTTTTTCTCCAACTTTTGCCTTTAAGGCATTCTTTCCTGTTAGCGAATTCCGCCGTCCATTGAAAACGATGTGCGTAGGTATAAGCGTTTTCATCGATTTCTCCATAAGGTTTAAACTCTCGCCGGGGGTTTCTATGTTTAGGAATTTACCATCTTCACCTTTTGGAAGATAATAATCCTGTTCAACTACATAAAAAGCGGTGTCGTAAGTAACCGGATTCCCCATTTCATCTTTTAATCCTTCTCTGGGAAGCACCATGATGGCACCATTCATTCCTGAAACAACATGCATGGGAGTCATCATGCCACCCGGCGCACAATGGTAAACAAATACTCCTGCACGAGAAGCTCTGAAACGAAAGGTAACCTGCTGTCCGGGATTAACAATACTGATGTCCCCTCCGCCCATTTGCCCGGTGGCGGCATGAAAGTCGATGTTATGCCGTTGGGTGTTGCTTTTGGGGTTTTTGAGGGTTAATTCTACAAAATCTCCTTCATGCGCAATAATCAAAGGGGCAGGCACTGCTCCGTTGAAAGTCATGGCCCAGATAGAATCCCCGGGCGCCACTTCTATTTTTTTCTCCTCAGCAACCAGTTCCACCTCAATTATTTTAGGGTCGCCTTGCGCTACCTGTTCATGCTTAGGCACGCCTGGAGCAGGAACCAGTACCTCTTGTACTCTTTCTAAACCTTCCCCATCTCCGCTATAGGTTTTGTCCATTACGCCCTTTTTATTCCCCATACCTCCACAGGCTGAAAGGAGCGCTATTGCTGTAAAAAGGGCAAGTACATTCAAAAAGCTGATCTTGATTTTCATACTTTCGGATTTTTAGTTTTAAATGATATAATGCTATAATCTTTCGTTCACAAAAGTAGGCAGGGAATTTTATCTTTTATATGATAAAGATCATATCCTACAATGGATTAGATCATAATTAAGAGATTATTCCAGAGCCTATTAATTCATCCTCCCGGTACCAGGCAGCAAATTGACCGGGGGCGATGCCTTTTTGTAACTGATCAAAAAGGATATACAAACCCTTTTCTTTACGAATGACAACAGCTTTTTGGAGGGGCTGACGATACCGGATACGAACCTCCATACGATAAGAATCCCCTACAGAAAGTTCATAATTGGGGTTTACATAATGGATTTCATCTTTATTTATCTTCAGGGCATATCGATTCAGCCCCGGATGGCTCTTCAACTGGCCTGAAAATACCAGGTTATGGGTTGTATCAATTTGAAGGACAAAGGAGGGATTTGGACGCCCTCCGATATGAAGGCCCTTACGCTGGCCAATGGTATAAAAATGCGCGCCCTGGTGTTCTCCTACCTTTCTGCCTTCGTTACTTTGAAAATGGAACGGAGCCGACAGTTGCTCTACATTTTCGAGGGTGGCCGGGATCCTATGGTAAGTTTTCAGTTTATTTAATTGAGGGTCAATTTCAATAATATCTCCTTGTTGAGCTTTAAGCTTTTGTTGCAGAAAGACCGGTAAACTAACCTTTCCCACAAAACATAACCCCTGAGAGTCTTTTTTTTCGGCGGTTGATAACGCCGCTTTTTTTGCAATCCTTCTAACCTCTGTCTTCAATAAATTTCCGATTGGAAACAAGGCTTTTGACAATTGAGCCTGGCTCAACTGACACAAGAAATAGGATTGATCTTTAGAAGGATCAAGTCCCTTGAGCAGATGATGACGACCTTTTTCATCGGTTACCTTCCGGCAATAATGTCCTGTAGCCACAAAATCAGCATCCAGTTTCAGGGCAGCCTTTAGAAAAGCATCAAATTTTATTTCCCGATTGCAAAGCACATCGGGATTGGGGGTTCTTCCTTTTTCATATTCAGCGAACATGTAATCCACTATCCGCTCTTTATACGCTTTACTTAAATCAAATACAAAAAAGGGAATACCGAGCTGCTCGGCTACCGACAAAGCATCATTGGAGTCGTCAATCCAAGGGCATTCATTTGAGAGCGTTACGGAATTATTATACCAATTGCGCATAAAAACCCCAATAACCTCATACCCCTGCTCTTTGAGGAGGTATGCTGCTACGCTGGAGTCCACTCCTCCCGATAAGCCTACCACTACTCTCTTCATGCTGCAAAATTACATTAAATTTCAGGGCAGTGTATGAATTCCAGATTTAGTAAACCCCGGTATAGTTATCCGGTCGAATTCTTTTTAGCTCTTTCTTGACAGCATCACTAACCTCCAGTTCTTCAATAAACTGCTGTATTTTTTCTTCGTTTATTTTTTTACTGCTTCTGGTAAGTGCTTTTAGGGCCTCATAAGGCTTTGGATAGGCTTCGCGACGCAGTACCGTTTGTATGGCCTCTGCAACTACTGCCCAATTTTCTTCCATATCCCTGGCCAATGCCGATTCATTCAGGATCAGTTTTCCCAAACCTTTTTCCAAAGATTTTATTGCCAGAAAACTGTGTGCCAACGGCATACCGATATTTCGTAAAACTGTAGAATCTGTCAAGTCGCGTTGCAAACGGGATATGGGTAATTTACCGGATAGGTGCTCATAAAGGGCATTGGCTAATCCCAGGTTTCCTTCTGCATTCTCAAAATCTATCGGGTTCACCTTATGTGGCATGGCCGAGGAACCCACTTCATTTTTTTTGATCTTTTGTTTGAAATAATCCATGGAGATATAGGTCCATACATCCCTGCAGAGGTCTATCATGATGGTGTTAATGCGCTTAAGGGCATCAAACTGTGCTGCCAGGTGATCATAAGGCTCAATCTGGGTGGTGTAAGCGGTTCTTTTTAATTCCAGAATATCATTTACAAAGTGGTCGGCAAATTTTTTCCAGTTTCGTTTAGGATAAGCTACATGATGTGCATTGAAATTTCCTGTTGCTCCCCCGAATTTAGCTGAATAAGGTATCTTTACAAGCAATTTTTTCTGCCCTTCCAGACGCTCTGTAAATACTTTAATCTCTTTTCCTACTTTTGTTGGTGAAGCGGGTTGTCCATGAGTACGCGCCAGCATGGGAATGTTTTTCCACTCCTTTGCCAGTGCATCTAATTGAGAAATAACATGATTGAATTCGGGGAGGAACAATTCCTCAATAGCTGCTTTCCATAATAAAGGAGTAGCAGTGTTGTTAATATCCTGGGAAGTAAGCCCAAAGTGCACCCATTCAGATTTATCTTCGTAACCAAGTGCTTTCAGCCGGTCTTTGACAAAATATTCTATTGCTTTTACATCATGATTGGTGACCTTCTCCGTATCTTTAATCTCCTGTGCATCGGATAAAGAAAAATGTTTATATATTTTTTTAACAGTTCCCTTTTTCCCTTTCGGAAATAAAAATAAACCTTCTTCAGCCAGGGCCAGAAAATATTCAATTTCCACTTTCACCCGGCTACGGATCAAAGCAAATTCAGAAAAATAATCAGAGAATGCAGCTAATTTTTGGTAATACCGGCCATCAATAGGAGAAATGGCGGTAAGGGTATTTAAATCCATTCGTTAATTGTTGTTTCCAAAGGCTTTTGTAAACCGGGATACCAGTGTATCATAAGAGTCACTAACATCCTGTTTAAATTCCCCCCAGTTGTCCGTACTTTTTTCAGAAGCGTTATTCACTTTTTCCTTGAGCCGGTCACTCTGTGCCCTTAGGGAGTCTAATTTTTCCTCCGCCTGTTTCTTTTTCTTGCCTGAATAGGTTTTTGCCTGTTCGGACCATTGATCAATACGTTCATCCAGTTGATCGAGATTTTTGTTCCAACTGGCTATAAAGGCATCTTTTGCCTCTTTTGCACTGTCTTTCGTTTGATTTATTGTAGCAGAAAGACTGTCTTTTTGGTTTGAATTGGAGTTGTTGGAATTGTTGCAAGAGGTTCCAATAAATAAACCACCTGCAAGCAGGAGCATAGGGATCGGAGCTAATTTAAGCCTTTTCATAAAATTATATTTTTTTAATTTAATTATGAACAAATATCATTCCATTCTATAATGGAAACATTCTCCCTTCAACTTTCTATCTTCTCTTTGGCAAGATTTATAGCCAATTCTAATTGCTGTTGAGGGTTTAAATTACTGTTATCAATTACTACGGCATCTTTTGCCTGACGCAGTGGGCCGTCTTTGCGATGAGAATCCGTATAGTCTCGTTTTTCAAGGTTTTCTTTAACGGCTTCCCTGGTAACTTGTTCTCCTTTTTTCTGAAGTTCCAGGAATCGCCGGTTTACCCGCACTACCGGGTCTGCTGTCAAAAATATTTTTAATGCCGCGTCTGGAAATACAACGGTGCCGATATCCCGGCCTTCCATGACGACCCCTTTTTCAGCAGCCATCCTTCTTTGTTCTTCCACAGCAAAATCTCTCACGCTGGAGATGGCCGCTACCTCGCTTACTTTATCCGTTACTTCCATTGTTCTGATGAACGCTTCAATATTTTCTCCATTGAGAAAGAGGTTGTTAGCTCCCGATTCAGGCTCCTGTTTAAATTCAAGCACTGCTCTTTTCAGGGCATTTTCAACCTCTTCTTCATTTGAAAAAGTCACGTTATTCTTTAGGAAAAACCAAGTGATTGCCCGGTACATGGCACCGGTATCCAGATATAAATAATGCAATTCTTTTGCCAGTTGGCGTGCCAACGTACTTTTACCACATCCGGAATAACCGTCAATAGCAATAATAATTTTGCTCATTTTCAGGAGGTCTGTGGCTTTTCAGATTTATTGTTTACCTGCTTTTTTACCTCGAAAACAATTTTCTCATTTTTCTCATCCCAATCAGCAATCACCGTATCTCCGTCTTTTAAATGAACACTGAGAATTTCTTCTGCCAGCGGGTCTTCCAGGTATTTCTGAATAGCCCGGTGTAACGGTCGCGCGCCAAACTGGACATCATAACCCTTATCCGCAATAAATTCTTTTGCCTTTTTGGAAAGCTCCAGGTTGTATCCCAGATTTTGCAACCTTTTCAGCACATCCTTCATCAAAATATCAATGATCAGGTAAATATCATCTTTTGTAAGGGAATTAAATATGATAACATCATCAATACGATTCAGGAATTCCGGTGAAAAGGTCTTTTTAAGCGCCTTCTGAATTACTGACTTATTGAGCTCGTCTCTGCCCACATTCCTGGCCGCAGTTGTAAACCCTACGCCGGCGCCAAAGTCTTTCAGTTCACGCGCGCCGATATTAGAGGTGAGAATAAGAATGGTATTCTTAAAATCCACTTTCCTGCCAAGCCCATCAGTAAGCAGGCCATCGTCCAATACCTGAAGCAATACGTTAAAGATATCGGGATGCGCCTTTTCTATCTCATCCAGCAACACCACTGAATAGGGTTTTCTCCTGACTTTTTCTGTCAGTTGGCCACCTTCTTCATATCCCACATATCCGGGAGGCGCTCCAATCAACCTGCTGAGCGAATATTTTTCCATGTATTCACTCATATCAATACGAATGAGCGAATCTTCGGAATCGAATAAATATTTGGCCAGGTCTCTGGCAAGCTCGGTTTTACCCACTCCCGTAGGTCCCAGGAAGATAAAACTACCAATTGGTTTTTTGGGATCTTTCAGGCCTACTCTGTTTCGCTGAATGGCTTTTACTACTTTTTGAATGGCTTCCTCCTGGCCCACCACTACCTCTTTCAGGTCTTCGTCCATGCGGCGTAATTTCTCGGATTCTGCCTGCACCATCCGCTTAACCGGGATTCCTGTCATCATACTTACAACCTCTGCAATGTCCTCATCATCAATGGGATAGCGTTTATGTTTGATTTCTTCCTCCCAGTCGTTTTTAGCTTCAACCAGTTGCTCTCCCAGTTTCTTTTCTTTATCCCGTAAAGCAGCGGCTTCTTCAAAACGCTGGCTCTTTACCACGCGATTTTTTTCAACCTTGATCTGTTCTATCTGTTTTTCAAGTTCCAGAATATTGTCGGGCACATTGATGTTCTTAAGGTGAACCCGGGCGCCCACCTCATCCAAAACGTCAATAGCCTTGTCCGGCAGCAGGCGGTCTGTCATGTATCGGTCGCTAAGCCTTACACAATCGCGAACGGCTTCATTCGAATAAATCACATTATGGTAATCTTCATAACGGGATTTGATGTTCTCCAATATTTTTATGGTTTCCTCCATACTCGGCGGGTCGATCATCACCTTTTGAAAACGCCGGTCCAGTGCACCATCCTTTTCAATGTACATGCGATATTCATCTAATGTAGAGGCGCCAATGCACTGTAATTCTCCCCTCGAAAGGGCTGGTTTGAAAATATTAGAGGCATCCAGAGAGCCGGATGCTCCGCCGGCGCCCACAATGGTATGAATTTCATCAATAAACAGGATAACATCCTTATTTTTTTCCAGTTCATTCATGATGGCCTTCATCCTTTCTTCAAATTGCCCACGGTATTTTGTTCCTGCTACCAATGCGGCAAGGTCAAGACTAATCACTCGTTTATCAAAAAGCACCCTTGATACCTTTCGCTGCACGATACGCATAGCCAGGCCTTCCACAATGGCCGTCTTTCCCACCCCGGGTTCCCCTATCAGGATGGGGTTGTTCTTTTTTCTCCGGGAAAGAATCTGCGAAACTCTTTCAATCTCTTTTTCACGGCCGACAATGGGATCCATGTTGTTGGATTCCGCTAACTTGGTAATGTCTCTGCCAAAATTATCCAATACAGGCGTTTTAGACTTGGTATTGGAACGCCGTGGACGAGAGTAACTTTTTCTTTCTTCTTCAAACTCTTCTTCACTCGGGTCATCTGTAAACTCTGCCCGGGGGTTGGAAGAGATGATGTCTATCTCCCCGTTTAGCTCCTCCTTGAAACTTTCATAATCCACGTCAAACTGCTGCAATATCTGTGTACAGATGTTTTCCTTATTTTTTAAGATAGAAAGCAGAAGATGTTCAGTTTCAACGGTTTGGCTCTTCATGGCTTTAGCCTCCAGGACGGTTACCCGGATGACTTTTTCGGCCTGCTTGGTTAAAGGCAGACTATTGATATTTGCAATATTTTTTCCTGTTTTATCTTTAACAGCCAGTTCTACTTCTTTTCGTAGTTCATAAAGATCAATTCCCAATAATTGCAAAATCTTGACGGCACGGCCCTCTCCTTCTCTGATCATTCCGAGAAGCAGATGCTCGGTTCCGATAAAATCATTTCCCAACCGCAATGCTTCCTCGCGGCTGAAAGAAATAATTTCTCTTACTTGTGCTGAAAAACTTTGATCCATAATAATAAATCCTTCTATTTAACATAGATACCATATCTACGCATCTTTACATGTAGTACAATATTAGTAAATTAATTTGATTTAAATTCACTAACTTTCAAATTCTTCAATTATTATTGTGTTAATGTTGCTATATCTTCGCAAGATCACACAAATAACAGCAAAGAAATGGTCAAAATTGATACCAAAGCGTATTTCCGCACATTCTATCTTTCCGAAGAAGATATTACTGCAAATATGGCAGATGTGCTTAAAAAAGAATTACTGCAAAAGAGAAAAGAAAAACCCGGCCATGCCATTTTGGTTTTGCCGGAAAATGCTGCTTATTCCCCTTCGTTTTTTTCTGTACTGAAAGAGGTCCAGGCGGTATATTTCTCAGACTCCCTGTCGTTTATTATTACTCCTGTTACCGGTAAACTAAAAAAAGAGTTTCCTGTTTTTAAAGAAATACATCATGCGCCTACCTTACAAGAAGGGATAGATATTGTAATGATGGAAAAACTGGAAAGGGAATTATTAGACTAATAAACTGAATACCATGCACTTCGCTGTTACTATCTTAGGTAATAATTCAGCTATTCCCGCCAATGGGAGGCATCCTACTTCACAAGTAGTTACGCTTCGGGATCAGCTCTTTTTAGTGGATTGTGGAGAAGGTACCCAGCTTCAAATGAGTAGCTATAAGATAAAAAAAAGTAAGATTTCACATATTTTTATCAGCCATCTTCACGGGGACCATTATTTCGGACTTATTGGCTTGTTAAACACTTTTGGACTTCTCGGCCGGACTGCCCCTCTGTTTATCCATGCCCCAAAAGTGCTCGAAGCCATCCTTCAACTGCAACTGGATTGTGCTCATACCCTTCTGCCCTATTCCCTTCATTTTCAAGCTTTAGAAGACAGTCAAAATGGCATTCTTATGGAAGAAAAAAGATTGGAAATTTCTGCATTTCCCACGAACCATCATATTGACTGTTATGGATTTCTGTTCAAAGAAAAACATCCAAGAAGAAAAATTGCGCCTGAAAAAATTAAACCTTATTCCATTCCTTATTCTTTTTATGAAAATCTACAGAGAGGGGAAGATTTTAAGGATGAAAAGGGGCATTTAATCAAAAACGAAATGTTAACCTCTGATTCACCAGGAGAACGCTCTTATGCTTTTTGTGCTGACACCCGTTACGATGAGCATATCCTGAAATATATTTCTCATTGTGATTTGATGTACCACGAAACTACTTATTTACATGAAGAAGCCGAGCGCGCGCAAAGCCGTTATCACTCCACCGCCCTGCAGGCAGCAATGCTGGCCGAAAAAGCCAAGGCAAAACAACTACTTATTGGGCACTATTCCTCCAAATACAAGGAGTTAATGCCATTTGAAAAAGAAGCCCGGTCTGTTTTTAAAAATACAGTTGTTTCACAGGAAGGAACTACTTATTTAGTAGGCGTCTGATTTTTTCTCCCAGCGCTGGACTTACTGGAACAACCGGAAGACGTAAATTTTCTTCAATTAAACCCTTTGCGGCTAAAAAGGATTTAATGCCGGCAGGGTTGTTTTCTGCGAACATGTATTCAATAGCCTGCATAAGCTGATAATGTAATGAGCAGGCCTCCTTAAATTGCTGATCCAGGGCAAGATGAACCATTTCTGTCATCTCTTTTGCATAATAATTACCGGCTACTGAAATACAACCTTCCATGCCGCAGGCTATCTGTGGCAGGGTGAGGGCATCTGTTCCGGAAACGACCGTAAAATCTTTTGGTTTGTCTTTGATCACCTCCATACATTGCATTAGGTCGTCAGAGGCTTCCTTTACCGCAACGATGTTATCAAAATCGTGCGCCAACCTTAAAATAACGGAAGGAGGAATATTCCGCCCGGTGCGGGAAGGTACATTATACAGGATAACAGGTTTGGGAGAAACTGCTGCCAATGCTTTATAATGCTGATACAAACCTTCTTCAGAAGGTTTACTGTAATAAGGAGACACGCTCAATATACCAGTTACCTCTTCCAATGGAAAACTGCCGAATTGCTTTATTAATTCATTCGTATTGTT
Organism: uncultured Chitinophagaceae bacterium; assembly: GCA_964422465.1. Lineage (GTDB taxonomy): Bacteria > Bacteroidota > Bacteroidia > Chitinophagales > Chitinophagaceae > FW021-bin31. The sequence goes on along the minus strand of CAYRBD010000055.1, from coordinate 5,211 downwards.
GCCGCCAATTCCTACTATTACAGGGACTCTTTTTTGTACTTTATCCAGGGTGAAACGAACTACCTCTTGTTTTTCTTTAAGAGACAAGGTAGCTGCTTCCCCGGTTGTACCAAGGCTTACCACATTTTGTACCCCGCCATCAATAACGTGATTGATGACCCTTTCAAGCGCAGGGTAATCTACGCTGCCGTCTTGATGAAAGGGGGTTACCAGGGCCACTCCGACACCACGAAGTTCTGACAATTTCATCCTTATTTATTTAGTATTGGGTTCATCGTAAAAACCCATATTTGAGAATTTTTTTATCCGGTCTTTGATGCGTTCTTCCGGGGCTATCTTTTTCAAAACAGCTATGTTTTTCAGGATGGCAGCTTTAATAGTGGCCGCCATGATATCATAATCCACATGAGCCCCTCCCAGGGGTTCCGGTATGACTTCATCAATCAATCCAAACTTCAACATATAATCCGAAGTCAATTTCAATTCTTCGGCTGCTTTTTCTTTGTGATCCCAACTTCTCCACAAAATAGTAGAACAATTTTCAGGCGAGATAACCGAGTACCACGCATTTTCCAACATGAAGATACGATCGCCGATACCGATTCCTAATGCACCCCCTGAAGCTCCTTCTCCAATGATTATACAGATTACGGGAACTTTCAGCTTAATCATTTCAAACAAATTGTGGGCAATAGCTTCTCCCTGCCCGCGTTCTTCTGCTTCAATTCCGGGATAAGCACCGGGGGTATCAATAAAGGTTACAATGGGGATATCAAATTTTTCTGCAAGTTTCATCAACCGTAACGCTTTACGGTAGCCTTCGGGATTGGGCATACCAAAATTCCGCTCCTGCCGTTTTTTAGTATTTACTCCTTTTTGCTGACCGATGATCATTACGTGTTGGTTGTTGATTTTGGCTAATCCTCCCACCATGGCTTTATCATCACCAAAATTCCGATCTCCTTTCAACTCGATAAATTTGTCGCATATCCGTTTAATATAAGCATAGGTATAGGGTCGATTGGGATGGCGACTCAATTGAACTTTCTGCCAGCTGTTCAGATTGCTAAAAATCTTCTTTCTGCTTTCTTTTATTTTCTTTTCAATACCTTCAATGGTGGGGCTAACATCTACATTTGAATTTTCTCCCACTTTTTTTACCTTATCCAGCTCTTCATAAAGGGCTTCAATGGGTTTCTCGAAGTCTAAAAACTGTATTGCCATGGTAGAATATTGTTAATCGGGTGTAAAGATACGTTCTAAAATTTTTCTTAAAAAAATTTGTCCGAATGATTAAAATCTATTTATCTTTGCGTCCCCTTTAAGAAACGGAGGATTATCTTTGCAACTTATTGGAGATTAGTTCTTTATGAATATTTTGGTCCGGTAGTTCAGTTGGTTAGAATGCCTGCCTGTCACGCAGGAGGTCGCGAGTTCGAGTCTCGTCCGGACCGCTTTTTTTTGCCCTAAGTTATTGATTTAAAATAATTTAGGGCTTTTTTAGTCGACCTCTTATCGTTTGCTATGCTTTGCCATAGTCTATCACGGTGACAAATATCCAATTTTTATTCGTACTTTAGTCTTAAAAATACTATCGTTATGAATAATAAGACATCCTTTCTTATTCTTACTAAGACCTTTACCTTTCGGTATATTTTGGGGCATCCCGCCTTTTATCGGAATTCGGGGTTTGCGTTTATTACAGAAAAAAATTTCAGGCTATATCTTAAACATTTAGAGACTACCTATCCGAATAAGAAACGTTTTAGCGTTATTCTTAAAAGAATAATTATTGGCAGAAAATTGCGGAATCAATAAAAATAGCCCGGCGGCTTCTCCCGAATCTAAAAACGAGAGAAGACAAAAAAGGGAAACAGGTTTGAAGTAACCACACCCTCACATCTCTATTCCACCAACTTTCCAACCGTATTGACCACTCTATATTCCAAGCCTTCAAATTCCTTAAAATGTGCTTTTCCACATTTGATTCTTAACTGCTCGTCTTCCCTCAATTTGGCGAAATCCACGGTTGGAGTACCGGTATCTTTTGTTTCTGCCACGAAGTAGATTTTTTTATCGTCTTCAAAAACGACAGCCCAATCAGGGTTATAATTTCCGATAGGGGTTGGAATTTTGAACCAGTTGGGCAGCTTGAAGTAAAATTTGATTTGCTCACTGGTTTCGCAGTCTTTAGCAAACCGGCTCTCTGTACCGGAATCTAATGGAATAAATTCTTCGTAAATGGTCTTTTCCGGTTTAGCTACCGGGAAAGTAAAGTCATTCAGATAAATTTCCAGTTCCTGTGCTTCAAAGAGTGCCATTTCGTACTCCGAACCACCTATTTTTTCATATTTGATTCCATCAATCATTAAATCATACAATGTACGTTTGATGGATTGGGTGGCAAGGTCTAAAAACAATTGAGGGTTCACACAGACATCCGTCATTCTACCTGATTTATTCAAAATCTCATACAGGGTAGAACGGGTTAATTCCGTTTTGCTTTGGATATAGCCCAACACGTCCGGTATTGGCCAGGAATAGGCTTCATAGGTTTGCACGCTGTCACTTGCATAGGTTGTACCTATTCCTTCTTCATCCATGTTTATCTGAATCTTGGTGGAACGAACAGAAGGGGCTTTTATTTCAGGCAATTCCCGGATAGCTTTTGCTGCCAATACAATTAACTCATCTGTCTGGTACTGTACGCTGTAGGTAGTCTTCTTCCTGAGCTTTTCCCATATTTCCAGAAATTTCGGATCGGCCTCAAATCCCTTACGATATTGGATAGCCGTTCTTTCTCTTTTGTTCTTAACTTTTCCCTTGAAGGATACGCCGCAATCGTCTTCTATTTCCTGCTGTAACGTTTTGGCAAAATCATCATAAGATTCATTGGCCACTACTGTAAGACGGTTTATATTCCGGTCATAAGTACGCTTGCCCGATTGATTGACTGCAAGGCGCAAACCCCTGCCAATCTCCTGGCGTTTTTTCATCTCAGACTTGGTTTCATTAAGTGTACAAATCTGAAATACATTAGGGTTATCCCATCCTTCCCGAAGGGCTGAATGGGAAAAGATAAACCGCAATGGATTGTTTATATCCAGCAGCCTTTCTTTGTCTCTCATGATCAGGCTGTAGGTGTCATCATCTGCTTTCGTTTCACCGGACGTGTCTTTCAATTTCCCTTTGTTGTCTTGTGAGAAATAGCCATTGTGAATTTCATCCAATGAATATTTACCCAATTCTTTAAAGGCCGGTTTGGAAATATATTCCGTATAAATTTCCTCAAACCATTTTGCAAATTTTCCTTTCACCGGATTACCCGAAGCATCGTAACTGCGGTAATTGGCCACCTTGTCTATAAAAAACAAAGTCAGTACTTTGATACCCCGCTTATTGAGTTTTTTTTCTTTTTTGAGATGCTCTTCTACGGTTTTTCTGATTTGGAATTTCATCACCTCATCCGTCAAATCGCCCTGATGTTCTCCCTGGTACAATATGTTTCCGTTGGAGATGGAAATACATTGATTGCTGTTGTCTATTTCTTCTACAATATATCCGTCTTTATAAACCTCTCTTTCATTCGATAATTTATAGAGATCATCCCCGGATTTTACAGTAACCGTTTTCTTTTTTACGCCACCTTTATCATTCACATTTATGGAGACCCTGGCCGTTATTTTTGTTTTAGTAGCCCGAATAGATTCTACAGAAATAAAGGCATCATTAAACGCGTTTTCTTCCATGATGGAATCTACTTCAATTTGTTTTACCAGTCCCAAATCATAAGCCTTCACCGGATTCAGGCTATAGGTTAGATTGTAGCGGTATCTGTGGGTAGCCGAATACCTAAGCGTACACAATGGATTCAGACTGTCAATGGCAGCTACACGCTTTTCTGTCTCCATATTTTGTGGTTCATCCACAATAGCAATGGGATGTGTAGCCTGAATAAATTCTACTGGCCTTCTGCCACTCAGCCGGTCATTGGGGCGGTTAATAATGTTTTCATCTTTGGCAAAAGAATCAATATTGATAACCAGTATTTCTATATTATCATTGGTAGCAAACCCTCTCAATGAGGATGGCCTGGAACTATCATATACCTGGAAATTAACCGGGATATTGTCATACAGGTTCTGAAAATGATCGTGCGTAATTTTTAAATTTTTCAACACGCCTTCCCTGATGGCTACGGAAGGTACTACAATGACAAACTTTTTGAAATCATACAGTTTGTTGAGTTCATAAACTGTCCGCAGATAAACATAAGTCTTCCCAGTACCGGTTTCCATTTCCACAGAAAAATGCATTCCATCGAGTTTTTCAGAACGATCTATTTCATTCTCCTTCTGAACCTTTTGTAAATTATGAAGGATTTGTTCTTCCGTAATAATGAGTTGATTGCTCACACTATTAATGTGAAACAACTTCCCTTTTTCCTGTAGCCTGAAGTTGATAACAGATTCTTCCAAAGGCTGCCCTTCAAATAAATCTGTAATAGAACGAATGGCCTGTTCCTGATATTTTAAGTCTGGGTCAAAGGTAAGTTTCATGCAGTTGCTTTTTCTATTAATGTGGTTACCCAATTCCTAAACCGGAGACATTTTTCTAAAATGGTTTCAATACCAATTGCACGAATGATGTCCATACCGTCTGCCACTTTATCATATCCCAAGACCAAATTTTCAAGCCTTTTTGATGGTGCATTTTCCTTACCATTATTTATTTCTTCGGGATTTGGATAGGTATCAATGATATTTTTTATCCCCTTTAAATCAACTTTATCATTTCCTTCAAAGGCTGATTCCACACCTATTATAGAAGCAAAAATAAAAGCTTCAAATTCATGCAATTGGATATATGGGATTAAGTTTGAAAGGTAGCTTTTCGTATCTCTTTCTATATCCTGTACAATTGCTTCTTCCAGGAAAGTTAATCGCTGATCCTTTTCCGAAATCTCTTTTGCTTCAATATACTTGGGAAAACTTTTAGGCAGTGCATAATAATCAATTAATGTACTAACGATAGCATTATTTTCCCGGATGCTTTTAATAATATCTTTTTTTAGGTGAGCATATTGCCTAAGGCCTCCCTTTGTTTTTTTAATCTTGAAACACTGGATACTAAATATACCCTTTTCTCGTAAATAGGGAGCTAAAATCTGATTTATAAACAGTTCTTCTGTACGCCCTTCTGCTATAATAA
>CAYRBD010000054.1:18117-22658 GCA_964422465.1 uncultured Chitinophagaceae bacterium | reverse complement strand
ACGTACATGACTTTGTTTGGGGAGCCGATCCGGATTTTAAACATCTTTCTGCGGTAGCAGACAATGCAGCACATACGGTAATTAATGTAATTTATAAGGCAGACCCGGAGAAAGAAGAAGGCTGGCACAACCTGCTGAAAGCCGCTATCCGGGTTTTACCCTTTATAGAAAAGCATTTTGGTCCTTATCCCTTTAAGCAGTATTCCTTTATTCAGGGGGGAGATGGAGGAATGGAATACCCCATGGCTACGCTGGTAAAAAGTTCCAGCCTGGGAACGGCTTTTCATGAATGGATGCACAGTTGGTACCAAATGATCATGGGTTCCAACGAATCTCATAACCCCTGGCTGGATGAAGGCTTTGCCACTTATGCCGAGGGGAAGGTGTCTTATTACTACTACCATACTTTTGCTGATTCTGTATTTAAAAACAACGAGGCAGGACGAAAAAGTACGATGGACCGGCTGGCCCAATTGCCTAAAGGAGAAGCCGGTTCTTACCGGGGCTATTTTAACCTGGTCCGCAGCGGGCTGGCAGAGCCTATGACGGTTTATGCCGATCATTATCGTACCAATTATGGCTACGGGCAGAATGCTTATTCCAAAGGAGCCGTTTTCCTGGAACAACTGAGCTATGTAATCGGACAAAAGAAGCTGGATAAAACCTTTCTGGAATATTATAACGATTGGAGTTTTAAACATCCGAACCCCAATGATTTTATCCGGGTTGCCGAGAAGGTCAGCGGTATGAAACTGGACTGGTATGAGGAATTCTGGCTTTTCACTACCAAAGTAATTGATTACGGGATAGACTCGGTTTGGGCAGCAGGAGAGCAAACCCGCATTAAGCTCCATCGGTATGGAGAAATGCCTATGCCACTGGATATTCTGATTACCTTTAAAGATGGGCACAAAGAATGGGCTTACATCCCTGCTTACCTTATGTTTGGAGAAAAACCAAATGAACATCCGGATATCAAAAGAACTTCTTTTAAAGCCTGGCCCTGGACCAATCCCACGAGGGAGATCACCCTTCCCGTAGCAAAAGACGCTATTCAAAGTATTGAAATCGACCCATCACAAAGGATGGCAGATATTAATAGGGATAATAATAAAATAGAATTTTAAAAATTCTTACCTTTGATAACTGTAAAAAATTCTTAATCAAAAAAGTTTTATGAAAAAAGGATGGATTGCGCTGATCGTCATCGTTCTGATCGTTTTAATCGGCGGTTGTAGTATGAAAAGCGGCTACAACAAACTGGTAAACAATGAACAAGATGTGGAAAATGCCTGGGGACAGGTAGAAAACCAATATCAACGGCGGATGGACCTCATTCCCAACCTGGTCAATACCGTAAAAGGAGCAGCTAATTTTGAGAAATCAACCCTGACGGATGTCATTCAGGCACGCGCTTCGGCCACGCAAATAAAAGTAGATCCAACCAATCTCTCCCCTGAAGAGATTCAAAAGTTTCAGGCCTCTCAGGGACAATTGAGTCAGGCTTTGGGGCGTTTAATGGTGGTTTCTGAGCGTTACCCGCAGCTTACGGCTACAGAGAATTTTAAAGGACTTCAAACACAATTAGAAGGAACAGAGAATCGAATATCCGTGGCAAGGATGCGCTTCAATGACGCCGTAAGCACTTACAACAAATCCATAAAACGTTTTCCTGCAGTGCTTTATGCCGGCATGTTTGGCTTTAACAAAAAAGGATTCTTCCAGGCCGAGCAGGGTGCGGAGAAAGCCCCGCAGGTGGACTTCGGAAGCAATAACAATAGAAACGACAACAACAAGAACCCGGCAAATTAAACGATACGGAGAACTCTCCCGGAATGTAATTCAATCATTTGTCGAAAAATAAATTACGTGAAGTTATTTAAAAAAAAGCCGATTTTTAATGAGGAGCAAAACAAAAAACTGGTAGCTGCCATCCAGGATGCAGAGAAGGAAACCTCCGGAGAAGTCCGGATTTATATTGAACTCAAATGCAAATATATGGATGCCAAAGACCGGGCAGGGGAGTTGTTTCTCCAACTCAACATGCAAGACACCAAAGAACGAAATGGAGTTTTGGTCTATGTAGCTTTAAAAGACCGGCAATTTGCCATACTCGGCGATGAGGGCATTCACAAGAAAGTGGGGGACCACTTTTGGAAAAAACAGGCTATCGAAATGAGAAATGCCTTCCGACAGGAAAAGTATGTGGATGGAATTGCCACAGCCGTCCGCTCCATAGGGGATTCTTTGAAGACTTTTTTTCCACATCAATCCGATGACCAAAACGAATTGCCGGATGACATTATTTACGGATAACCGCGCCCTTTAAAACCAATTGTTTTGCTGTTTACAAAAACCAACGCTATTTCTTTTCTTAAATTTAAAAGATTTACACCTCTGCAGGTCTCTGCAGGGTGCCTGCTCCTCTTCTTATTCTTAGGCTTATCCCTGATGGGTACGGCACAGGATATCCCTGTTCCGGCACGTCCCAACCCTCCACGGCTGGTGAATGATTTTGTCAACCTGCTAAGTCCGGCTGAAAATAATGCACTGGAGCAAAAACTGGTGGCTTATGACGACAGCACCTCTACTCAGATTGCGATCGTTATAGTACGTACTGTGGGAGACTATGCAATGGTGAATTATGCAGTGGCTCTCGGGCAAAAATGGGGGGTAGGCGGAAAGAAATTTGACAATGGCATTGTTATCCTGGTAGCCTCCGAAGATCACAAGGCTTTTATTGCAACAGGCTATGGTATGGAAGGTGCTATTCCCGATATTACTGCCGGAGAAATAATCAACAGAGATATTATCCCTAACTTCAAATTTGAGGAATACTACAAAGGATTGGATCTGGCCACTACAGACCTGATTAAAGCTGCTGCCGGAGAATATAAAGCTTCCCCTCACAATCAGAAGAAGGGGGGCAGCGGGGCAGTTTTTTTCTTCCTATTTATTTTTATCATCATTATAGTTATTTTCATCAGTAGCCGGGGTGGTGGCGGAAATGATAACGATGGAAATGGCTACAACCGCCGGGGCCGGGGATACGGGCTCGGACCTTTCCTGGGTGGCATGTTCCTTGGGAGCATGCTGGGCGGAGGATTCCGGGGAGGAAGTAGCGGCGGCTTCGGGGGCGGCGGTTTTGGTGGAGGTGGATTCGGCGGCTTCGGTGGTGGCGGTTTTGGCGGGGGCGGAGCCGGCGGGGGCTGGTAGTGAGGAATTAAACAATCATTCCGGCAGCTACCGTCTCATTGGTCGTTTCATCTATAAGGATCAAAGAACCGGTATTGCGATTTCGCCGGTATTCATCAAACAGGAGCGGCCTTGTCGTCCTCAGGCGAGCTTTAAATATATCATTCATGCCAATTTGTAGCGATTCTTCTTCCATTTCCTCCAGCGTACTGATGTTTACTTTATAATAAAAGTCTTTTATCATAGCCCGGACTTCATTGGTTGTATGCCGAAGAACATATTTTGCACGTGGGTGAGGACTGCCGGTATTTAGCCAGCACATCATGCAATCTACCTCCTGCACTATCTGAGGCTGGTTATTTTCTGCTACCAGCATATCTCCCCGGCTGATATCAATATCATCTTCCAGCGAAATGGAAACAGACATGGGGGCAAAGGCTTCTTCTACCGGGCCGTGAAAGGTGTCTATGGATTTGATGGTGGAGCGCAATCCCGAAGGAAGTGCTGTTACCTGGTCTCCAGGCCGAAAAACGCCACCTGCTATCCTCCCGGCATATCCCCTGTAATCATGATATTGATCGGAATGAGGACGGATAACGGTCTGCACCGGGAAACGGGGGTCTATTTGGTTTTCATCGCTTCCAACGGGAATGGTTTCCAGTGTATGCAACAGGGGCTCTCCCAGATACCAGTCCATTTTATCAGATGCATTGACCACGTTATCTCCCTTTAACGCACTGATAGGAATAAAATGGATGTCCTCCACTTCCAGTTTTTCTGCAAATTTTTTATACTGAGTCACAATATGGTCGAATACCTGCTGATCATAATTTACCAGATCCATTTTGTTTACACAAATGATCAGATGCGGGATTTGAAGAAGGGAAGCAATGTATGAATGCCGGCATGTTTGTTCTACAACTCCATTACGAGCATCAATTAAAATAAGGGCAAGATTTGCAGTAGAAGCACCTGTAACCATGTTACGGGTGTACTGAATATGACCGGGGGTATCTGCGATAATAAATTTTCGTTTTGGAGTAGCAAAATACCGATAAGCTACATCAATCGTTATGCCCTGTTCTCTTTCTGCACGTAACCCGTCTGTTAGTAAAGACAAATCTATCTCCTCCAATCCTTTTGTCCTGCTGGATTTTTCTACCGCTTCCATTTGGTCTTGAAATATGGATTTGGAATCGTATAGCAGGCGCCCAATCAGGGTGCTTTTCCCGTCATCTACACTGCCGGCCGTTGTAAATCGTAATAGTTCCATGTAGGGTGATTTTGTTGAATGGTTTCACTGGTTCAATGTTCCAGTGCTTCATGTTTCAATTGCAAATTGCAAA
>CAYRBD010000054.1:0-18017 GCA_964422465.1 uncultured Chitinophagaceae bacterium | reverse complement strand
TGCAAACTGTCTCTTAAAAGTATCCCTGTTTCTTTCGGTCTTCCATCGCGGTTTCGGAGCGTTTGTCATCTCCCCTGTTTCCTCTTTCAGTCTGGCGGGAAGCAGCTACTTCCTTTACTATCTTATCCAGCGTATCTGCATCCGATTCTATACCGCCTGTAATGGTAATATCTCCGAGGGTGCGAAAACGGATTTTCTTTTTTTCAATTTTTTCATTCTCCCTCAGCGTAAGGTATTCTGAAACCGGTAGCCAGGTATCCAACCGATTGACAACCTCCCGCTCATGGGCAAAATACAAGGGAGGAATTTCTAAATTTTCATGCCGGATATAATTCCATACATCCATTTCCGTCCAATTACTGATTGGGAATACCCGAAAATGCTCTCCGAGTTTCTTCCGACCATTAAAGAGATTCCATAACTCGGGTCGCTGGTTTTTAGGGTCCCATTGCCCGAAATCATCCCGGTGAGAAAAGAACCGTTCTTTAGCACGGGCTTTTTCCTCATCTCGCCTGGCGCCCCCGATAGCGCAGTCAATTTTGTATTCCTCAATTGTGTCCAATAGCGTAGTAATCTGCAGACTGTTGCGACTGGCATTCATCCCGGTCTCTTCTTTTACCCGGCCTTCATCAATAGATTTTTGTACAGAACCTACAATGAGTTGCACATCCACATCTGCTACCAGCCGATCTCTGAAAGCCAGCGCTTCCGGAAAATTGTGCCCCGTATCAATATGAATGAGCGGCATGGGAATTTTTGCAGGCCAGAAGGCGCGTTGAGCCAAACGGGTAACTACAATGGAATCTTTACCTCCTGAAAACAGAATGGCCGGATGGTCAAATTGTGCAACGACTTCCCGGATCACATAGATAGCTTCCGCTTCCAGTTCCTGCAAATGATCTAAACTATACTTTTTCATTTTCTATATGCCTATTAAGTCTATCGAAATTATAGAGAATGCAACCTTTAAAAAAGCCTACTTCTTCTGTAGGCTGTTGCAAAGGTATAAATTAACTGATAATTTTCGTGAATTGGCTCCATAAAAATCAGATTTTCTTTATCTTTCCTGATATTTTTGAATCTTTGTTATCAATTTTCAAGACTGTCTCTTTTCAAAATCTGTCCGTTTATGAACCAGAAAACCTTAATAATTAACCACATCCTGTTCGTTTGCCTGACTTGTTTATTTCCATTTGCCCTACTGGCGCAGCCTTTACAAAAGGCCTGGTCGGCAGGCAGCCTGCAGTTTGGCCCGGAAGCAAAAGCCCCCCAATGGGACGGGTTTGGCAGCATTCAATGGGAAAAAAGTGGACACTTGTTTACCCGGTTAGTTCACAATTCGGATGGCTATACTATTGTACAATATGATCCTTCACAAGATTTTGCGGAAACTACGCTGGCCACGTCTTCAAATCTTACTCTTGAAGAGACCGGTACGCCATTGAAGGTAGAATCCTATACGTGGTATCCCGGGTTTAACAAATTGCTTATTTTCACCAACTCTAAAAAGGTTTGGCGAGCCCACACGCGTGGAGACTTCTGGCTTTATGATGCAAAAACAAAAAGACTGATACAACTTGGAAAAGGGCTTCCGGAATCCTCCCTGCAGTTTGCAAAGGTATCTCCGGACGGCAAAAAGGCTGCTTATGTAAGCAAGCACAATATTTATGTAGAAAACCTGACAACCGGAGAACGCAAGCAATTGACTACAGACGGAACGGAGAAGATCATCAACGGTACCTTTGACTGGGCCTATGAAGAAGAACTCTTTTGCAGGGATGGTTTCAGGTGGAGCCCGGACAGCAAGTCCATTGCCTACTGGCAAATTAATGCGACTGATATACGGGATTATCTCATGCTCAATACCACCGATTCCATTTATTCTTTTATTATTCCGGTACAATATCCTAAAGTAGGTTACGATCCTTCTTCAGCCAGAATTGGCGTGGTGGACCTGAAGACGGCAAAAACACGCTGGATGAATATCCCCGGAGACCCGGTACAACATTACCTCCCTCGAATGGAATGGGTAGAAAGCATTAATAAACTGATGGTACAGCAGCTCAATCGGAAACAAGATACCTGTAAGCTGTTTTTGATAGACCCCCAAACCGGACAAGCTCGCAATGTTTATACCGAGGGAGATTCCGCCTGGATTGATATTAATTATTTTTGGCAATACGACCGGCCTGGCTGGGACTGGATAAATAAGGGTAAAGATTTCCTCTGGAGAACAGAAAAAGACGGATGGCGACATGTGTATCTTATCCATCTCAATAATTCAAAAGAAGAATTGATGACGCCCGGGAAGTATGACGTAATAGATATTGCGGGGTTTGACCGGAAAAATAACCTGATGTACTTCTACGCTTCCCCGGATAATGCCACTCAAAAATATTTGTATTCCTTAGCGCTGGATGGAAAAGGAAAGCTTCATCGCATTTCCCCCTCCAAAGAATCCGGCACCCATGAATATGATGTTTCTCCGGACGGCCAGTATGCTACCCATTCTTTTTCCAACCACAACACGCCCCCACAAAGAGAATTCATCAGTCTCCAACCGATAAAAACTTTGAAGCGGGAACAATCTCCACGAATAAATGAAAAACTGGTGCATCAAATGCTACGGAATCCAAAATCTTTTTTCAAAGTAACAACCAGTGAGGGAATTACCATGGACGGATGGATGATCCGGCCAGCCGATTTTGACTCCGCCAAAAAATATCCGGTCTTATTTTATGTTTATGGCGAACCGGCCAGTTGTACAGTCAGGGATGTTTTTAGCCCGAATGGATGGTACCAAAGCCTGGCCGATAAAGGTTATGTCATACTTTCTATTGACAACCCCGGGACCCCGGCTCCCAAGGGCCGGGCCTGGAGAAAAGCTATTTTTAAAAACATCGGCATTGGCAACATCCACAACCAGGCAATGGCTGCCAAAAAAATATTACAATGGCCCTGGATAGACAAAAGTCGTATTGCAGTATGGGGCTGGAGTGGCGGCGGGTCTTCCACCCAGAACCTTTTGTTTCAGTATCCCGATATCTATCAAACAGGAATGGCTGTTGCCGGCGTGTCCAACATGTTGTACTATGATGATATTTATGAGGAACGCTACATGGGGCTACTGCCACAGGACCTGAAATATTATCAACAGGGCGCCTCCGTTAATCACGCTAAAGGCTTAAAAGGAAATCTGCTCATCATTCATGGCAGTGGGGACGACAACGTCCATTATCAAAACCAGGAGGCATTGATCAATGCCCTGGTGGCTGCAGGGAAACAGTTCAGCATGATGGAATATCCTAACCGGACCCACAGTATTTCAGAAGGAAAAGGGACTACGCAACATTTGTACACCTTACTGACTAATTATTTAGTAGAACACTGCCCGCCGGGGGCAAGAGAGTGAAGCAATTTGCGAGGTCTTCTCTTTCAAAGGCCCTGAAAATTTGTTTACCTTGTGGGCCATTTAAAAAATATTTAAATGAAATATTTACCGCTCAATCCGGAATTGTTTATTGAAAACAGAAAAAGGTTCGTAGAAGAGTTATTACCCCACTCCCTTGCGATTTTTAATTCCAATGATGAAGTAAATGTCAATGGAGATGCCCTATATCCCTTTGTTCAAAATTCTGATTTAATCTGGCTGACCGGTATTGAACAGGAAGATTCCATGCTGGTACTTTTCCCCGATAGCCCCAATGAATCGCACCGGGAGGTGTTGGTTTTAGTAAGACCTAATGAGTTGAAAGAAAAGTGGAACGGGCACCGGCTACGAGCTTATGAAGCAACGGCAATATCAGGAATCCAAAAAGTAATCTGGCTGGATGAACTCCCCGGGCTGCTTCAAAATTGGATGCATGAAGCAGAAAACGTATATCTGAATACCAACGAACATGATAAAAGACCTGCTACAGGTCCTTTAACCCGGGATTATCGTTATGCATTTAAATTGAAGGAACAATATCCGCTACACAACTATCACCGTTCTGCCCCGCTATTGAAAAAGCTGCGTTCCGTCAAAACGAAATATGAAATAGACGTACTGCAGAATGCCATTGATATCACAGAAAAGGCATTTCGCCGCATCCTGAAATTTATTAAACCCGGAGTATGGGAATTTGAAATACAGGCGGAAATAATGCATGAATTTTTGAAAAACCGTGCTACCGGTGAAGGGTATTCTTCTATTTTAGCCAGTGGGGAACGAGCCTGCACCCTGCATTATATCTTCAACAATCAACAATGTCAGGAGGGAGAATTAATCCTGATGGACTTTGGCGCAAGATACGGCCATTACAATGCCGACTTAAGCAGAACTATTCCTGTAAACGGGCGGTTTTCCAAACGTCAGCGTGAGGTATATGAGGCTTGTTTATATCTTCATAAATATGCAAGAAGTATTTTAAAGCCCGGCATTACCATTGCCGATTATCACAAACAAATTGGCCTGGAGGCAGGAAAACAATTTATAAAACTGGGGCTGCTCTCTGAGGGGGATATTAAGAATGAAGACCCTCAAAATCCGGCTTATCGTAAATATTTGTACCACGGCATTTCACACCATCTCGGCATTGATGTTCACGACCTGGGGCCTTCTCTTCACCGCCCTGTTCTTGCAGGAGCCGTAATGACTATAGAACCTGGAATTTACATTGCTGAAGAAAAGATGGGAATTCGGATTGAGAACAATTATTGGATCAGAAAAGATAGAAATGTGGATTTGATGAAAAATATCCCGATTGAGGTAGAGGAGATTGAGAAAATAATGCAAGGCTAACTAAAGCCGTAAATAAATTGTATGTTTGCTAATTATCTTAGCAAGGTTTAAAATGGGAATAAAGACAGATTTATACTTAGGAGATAGTAAAGAGCAGCTTAAACTCCTGCCTGATAATTCAATTGATTTGATTGTTACATCGCCTCCCTATGCAGATCAGCGAAAAACAACTTACGGAGGGATCCGGGTAAATGATTACGTCCAATGGTTTTTGCCCATTTCTGAACAACTTTTTCGCGTACTAAAGCCCTCAGGCACTTTTATTTTGAATATAAAAGAGAAAGTTGTTAATGGAGAACGAAGTACCTACGTTATGGAACTTATTTTGGAGATGAGGAAACAAGGATGGTTATGGACAGAAGAGTTTATCTGGCATAAAAAGAATTGTTACCCGGGAAAATGGCCGAACCGTTTTCGGGATGCATGGGAACGACTTTTGCAATTTAATAAGCAACGCAAATTTAATATGTATCAGGAAGCAGTAATGGTGCCTACCGGAGACTGGGCTAAATCCCGTCTTAAAAAGCTTTCTCAGACTGATAATAAAAGAGATAATTCAAAAGTCGGAAGCGGTTTTGGTAAAAAGATATCTAATTGGGTGGGAAGAGAAAAAGCCTATCCTACGAATGTATTACATTTGGCAACAGAATGTAATAATAAAAATCACAGCGCTACCTTTCCGGAGGGGTTACCCGAATGGTTTATCAACCTTTTTACAAAGGAAAAGGATACAGTACTGGACCCTTTTATGGGCTCAGGAACAACTTTAAAAGTGGCTAACCGAATGGGGAGAAATTCAATAGGGATTGATATTGTTGCCGAATATTATGAAAGGGTAAAACAAGAATTTGACTCCATTGAGTTATGTCTATTTGAACCTGAAACAAAGTATGAGAAAGCTAAACCTGATAGAAGTATCCCGCTACGTTGAGGAAAATATTGGATCCTTCCATCAAAAACGTATTCAAAGTCTGGATAGGTTGAAACTTACAAAAGTATTAAAACGGAAAAATCCATACTTGTTTAGAGCAAAATATGTTCTGACAGCCGAAACACTTATTCGTGGCATAGTAGATGCCCATATCTCATCTAATGAAGAAACCATCTTTGGAGACTGGCTGGAAGGTCTTGCCATATTTATTAACCATCTCGTTTTCAATGGATATAAATCTGGAATTACAGGAATTGATCTGGAATTTGATAAAAATGGAATAAGAAATATAGTAACAATCAAATCCGGGCCCAATTGGGGAAATAGCTCTCAGATTGCTAAGATGAGAACAGATTTTAATACCGCCAGGCGAACCCTAAGAACAAGTAATTCTCAGCTTAGGGTAAATGCAGTTAATGGCTGTTGTTACGGCAGAGACAATAATCCGGACAAGGGGGATTATTTTAAATATTGTGGTCAAAATTTTTGGTGGTTTATTTCAGAAAACCCAAATCTTTACAAAGAGATAATAGAACCCCTTGGCCATAAAGCAAAAGAAAAAAATGAGGCTTTTCTGGAGTCTTATTCCCAAATGATAAATCAATTCACGAGAGAGTTTACGAATAATTTCTGTAGAGTGAATGGTGAAATTGATTGGGAAAGATTAGTACAATTTAACTCTGAAATAACCTCAAATACAAATAATTAGGCTCGTTTATTTAAAAAGCAGGCTTTTGTTTTCATGAAACAACTTCCTAACATCTTAACCTTAGCCAATTTATTTTGCGGAGCCATCGCTATTTTGTTGGCCCTGCATACTCCGGTTTTTGTATCTTCATACAACGGTCAGACGTTTTTGGTAAGCTCGCCGCCACCGATCTATTGGGCTTCGGTTTTTATAGGGATAGCGGCCGTCTTCGATTTTATTGACGGGCTGGCAGCCCGGCTGCTACAGGCACAATCGCCTTTGGGCGGAGAGTTGGATTCTTTATCCGATGTAGTTTCTTTTGGGGTAGCGCCGGCGATGATTCTCTACCAGCTGCTGAGCCAGGCCTATATGCAGCAGCCGGGAGCAATGGAAGTGAGTTTGCTAAGCGTTATACCGGCCTTGTTGCTACCCTGTTTCACGGCTTACCGCCTGGCCCGGTTTAACGTGGATACAGAGCAAACAACTTATTTTAAAGGTGTTCCTGCCCCTGCGGTGGGATTGATGGTAGCCTCTCTTCCGCTTCTCTTATTTTATGAACAAATGCCGGTAGCCGGCTGGTTACAACATCCGTGGGTACTCTACCTGATCATTGCCCTGCTCTGCTTTCTGATGGTGAGTAACCTTCCTTTTTTCAGTTTGAAATTCAAAAGCCTTTCCTGGAGGAAGAATGCCCTGCCTTATCTTTTAATTGTGTTGACTGCAATAAGTATTCCTTTTATTCACTGGGCTGCCGTACCTTTTTGCTTTTTTCTGTATGTTGTTTTGGCTTTAGGAAAGTTTTGGTTTGCACCCGAATAAAAGAGTAAGAAAAATGGCGTAGGTTTGCCACAAATTGATACAAAATGACTTTTACCGCCCTGATCAATGTAATGCCATTAAAAGAATTGCTCGACCCCCAGGGGAAAGCTGTACATGGCGGATTAAAGAACCTGGGACTTGCTGCTATTCATGACGTGCGGATAGGCAAACATATTACCTTACAAATAGATGCGAATGATAAGGAAGAAGCCCGAAAACTAACGGAAGAAGCCTGCAGCAAGTTGCTGGCGAATCCGGTAATGGAATATTACGAAATCAGCATTACAGAAGACTGAGCACCTTTTCGATGGCACAGTTGTTTCTCATACCCACGCCTATTGGTAATTTAAAGGATTTTACCTTTCGTGCTATTGAGGCATTGAAAAAGGTTGACCTGATCCTGGCCGAAGATACCCGAACCTCCTCTGTTCTCCTGAAACATTATGAAATTGACCGTCCCCTGATGGCTTATCACCAGCATAACGAACATCGGGTTACCGATCAATTGGTAAAGCGGTTAAAATCCGGAGAAACGATGGGGTTGTTAACAGATGCGGGTACCCCGGGAGTTTCTGATCCGGGTTTTTTATTGGTACGCGCCTGTATTCGTGAAGGAATTGAGACAGAATGCCTGCCAGGAGCTACGGCTTTTGTTCCTGCTCTGGTCAACAGTGGGATTCCCATGAATCGTTTTGCCTTTGAGGGCTTTCTCCCACCGAAAAAAGGACGGCAATCTCTACTGGCTAAGCTCGCCGAAGAAGAACGAACAATGGTGTTTTACGAATCACCCATGCGCCTTTTGAAAACACTTTCAGACTTTATATCCCATTTTGGGCCTGAACGCGGCTGCAGCGTGAGCCGG
Organism: uncultured Chitinophagaceae bacterium; assembly: GCA_964422465.1. Taxonomy (GTDB): domain Bacteria; phylum Bacteroidota; class Bacteroidia; order Chitinophagales; family Chitinophagaceae; genus FW021-bin31. The sequence goes on along the minus strand of CAYRBD010000054.1, from coordinate 9,934 downwards.
GAACTCACCAAGTTACACGAAGAAAATAAGCGTGGCAGTTTGCAGGAAGTACACGATTATTTCAGCAATAAAAAAATTAAAGGGGAAGTGGTTATTGTGTTAGCAGGGAAGAAATAACGGCTTCTTAATAGGGATATCGTTCTAACCACTCCCAGAAGTTGTCCCTGTGGATTATTTTATCTAACCGGATGTAAATCTAAAACCTCCGGCGCATCCACCGATCCGTAAGTCCCGTCTTCTGCGAAAGGAAGGAAAACCCCCGTACCAAACATTTTGGACAGATGAGCGCTATAATATTTGAATGCAATCCCATCTCCTTCGGAGGCGTTGCCATGAATCATGATAAAAAATTCCTTTCTATTGATTCCATCAGCCACAGGGGTTCCCACACCCCGGCATACCCCTCCGATAAAGGCAGAAACTTCATCAACACCATCCTGCGCTGCAGATATCAAATTTTTAGGAACCGTCACCACTACCGTCATGCTGGAGGAATAGGCGGCTACATCTTTTACCTCCCAGTGAGGCGGCGGTACTTTGGGATAAGAATGGTCTTTCTTTTTACAACTGTTAAACCCCATCAAAAGGAGCATTCCTGTTAATAATATTCCTATCTTTTTCATTGCTTAACAACTTTATAAACGTGTGAAATTTGATCTACTTTCAGATGCAGGAAATAAATTCCTGATGCACAAGCCATTCCATTGAGAGCCTGGCCATCCCAATTGGTTTCATAAAAGCCGTTGATAATCGAAATATTCTTTTTAGCATAAATCATCTGTCCGGAAACGTTATATATTTCAATGCTCATACGATGTCGTTTATGCGTATCTGTGCGTATCTGAATATCCAGATATTGATCAAAAGGATTGGGATACAATTGAGCCTGAAAGAAAGATTTTTCAAAATACAACTTCAGCGGCGCTTTGAGGGAACCGATCATTTTATTGGCTGACCAGGAAAGTACCGGCGAAGTTTCTGCGATTTCCTTTCCGTCTCTTAGGAGTTTAAAATAAACCGGCTGACCCGGGCGCCCGGAAAGGTTAAAGAAGAAAGCGGAGTGATGCGTAACCGGATTTTGGATAGCCAGCGCCTTACCTGCCAGTTGATCCCCTTCAAAAGCCGCTATTTTATCTCCAGATTTTGCCGAAATACCGGTTCCTATGGAAGCAACTACCGTCATATTTTCCGGTACGGCAAAATTATTTTTTACCGGAAGTTCCATATAATTGAGCTGAGAAAAATCATGGTTAGGATAATGTATCCTGACATCATTCAACTGATAATCCTGTTTCCTCAATATGCCCTGTAATTGTGGATAGTAAAAAGAATCCTTTATAGAGGCATTGCTATACAGCATATACCCTTTCCCCGGCTCCAGGTAGGTCAGGTTACCCACCCAGCCCAGCCGGGCATCGTACATGGCAAATCCCGTCTGCGATTTAATCACATCTTCATCTGTAGCGTGATAATCTGCCAGCGCTTCTTTCAGTGTCATATTCCGTTGTGGAAGATAACTGATGTAATTCCAGGAATGCCCGTTTACCGGTATGGCCATAGTGGTTACATCTATGGGAGCGCCTCCGGTACTTAATTTTTGCTGGATACCGGTCTTCAACATATAAGAGAACCGGTTATCAAATTTTTGTAGTTTGCCGGGTACCCATTGATGGGTCATTACGGAATAGCTTGCGAACCCATTATTGTTTAATTTAATCACATCTTCACTGGACCATTGCCCGTTAGCCAACACCGTATTTACCTCTTCCGAAACTGGATTTTTTACATTGAAAGAAAGCCAGTTCCATCCTTTCTGAAGATCTATATTCTGGAAAATAAGATTGACTCCGTCAAAGATAACCGGCTGGGCAGGCGTACCCTGAATAGCACCGTTTTTAAAGGAGAAGGTTTGCGAGGGCACCCCAGTATATACCTTTCCGGTACTTGCATCCCATATCCTAAAGCTCAATTCTTTTGCATCAAAATCTTTATCATTGCTGTAGATCGTAAGAAAACTGTACCAAAGGTCGTTCGCTTCAAAATAAGCATTATGGACTACCCCTATACATTTCCCTTTTCGGAAAGCAGCTAACATATCCTCCGGATCTGAAGAAAAGATGCCATCAACCCTGATCTTCCCATAAACCGTCATATTATACCGGAAATCGGAAGGATTTACTTCCCAGTCAGGGGTTTGGCCAATGACTTTGAGATTTATTTCAAGCCCCTGCGTTTCCTGCAAATCATTGGTCATTTCTATAATATCATCATAGGAGCCAACATTTAATCCGGAATTAATGGTGAAGGTAATTTTCTGCTTCTCTTCCGGAAGTACGGTGCCGCCTGTTACATCTGCCGTCAGCCAGGCCGGAAGGTTGTCTAAATTAAAGTTTTCTTCACTACCTCCACTGTTGATTATATAAGACTCAAATTGCATGGGCTTATTGACCTTTTTGGAAAGATTTAATTTCTCATCGCTCCAACTCAATGGGTTTTGATCAATATAAGCTGTCCAGGTAACTGGGGAGGCCATATAATTGCCATGTAAATCTTTGATATTAGTAGCTGTAATGGTTACAATGGTTTTATCAATAGCTTTCATTTCTGCAGCTCCTCCGGAGAAGTTGAATTTAATGGCGTCATTGTTAGCCACAAAATCATAACTCAGGTTTTGCTCCGGACCGGGATCTTTCATGGGGGCTTTTTCTGCACTTTCGGTAGCATTAGTTAATACGGCATCGGGTATATGAATACTTGTATCCTTCTGTATTTTCTGATCGGCTAATGTAAATGATGTAAATCCTATTCCACTTGTGGAAGTTTTATGCATTTCAAAAGGATAATAAGCGAGTAATCCCGTTTCTTTACCCGAAAGTCGGGTGTTGCCATTTTTAGAAATTAAGGTACTGTTCAGGTAGGTGTTCCAGATTCTCACTCCATCTATATTTCCTTTAAAGTATTGGTCGAAATGAGTTACGGTACTGTCCGGAGCTTTGTGATAAGCCCTTGCTCCCAAGTAAGTAAAAGAGGAAGCCAAGCCGCCAAGATTATCAGCATTAAAGAATTTTTTCAATTGTCCGTCCACATAAAATTTAGCTGTGCCGGTATTTCGATCAACGGCTATGGCTACATGATGCCAATTGTTGTCTAAGTAATTTCCGTCTATTTGTATTCCGTAACTATTATTATAAAAGGATAATTTCCCATTTACAAAGCCCAGAGAATACAAGTTTTTTGAGCCATCCAGGTCTTTGCCATCTCCTTTTCCATTAGAAATTAAAGTGGCATTGGTTTGCCCGGGAACAGCCTTAAACCACAGCCCGAGGGTAAAATCCATTTCCGGAGTAATGACAGCCTGCCCGGTATTTAGGCGTACATATCCATTTCCATCAAAAGCAATTGACATGCCTTCGGGCATTTTCCAATCCCCTGTAAAGGTGGCATTGTTTCCATGGGCAACATCATGCAATATTTGTCCTTTTCCTTCATTCATCGGATAACAAGCCAAGAGATGATTTTCTCCTCCGGATAGGGTTTTTACGCTGTTCTCCTGTAGTTGAATAGAAGATAAATTTTCAGTCCACACCCGCACATTGCGCATTCTGCCGGCAAAGAAATTACCACTGTTTTTCAGGCTTTTGCCAAATATAAAAGGCCCTATTCCCTTATACTGTGATGCTTTATTCCCGGCGAGTACTTTATTTGCATTATAAAATGCGCTCACGGTGCTGTCTTGTGCATCATATTCCAATGCCAGGTGTACCCATTGTCCGGGAAGATATTTGAGTGCCCGGCTACTGGTGTAGGTTTTATTGCCCACTATAGCTTGTAAATGATAATCATTGGTCAAAGCCAGTTCTACCGAATTATTTCTATTACCCTGGCTGAACAGGGTGCCCCCCTTCTTTTGGTCGGGCATAATCCACATGGCTACGGTAAAGTCTTTACCGGTCATGTTTTTATTAAATTCGGTTTCCGCGTCATCTTTTTGGCCGTCAAGCTGTATGGCAACTGTACTATCTATGGCCGTGCCATTCTTAACGCCTCGTACGGTGAAGAATGTAGATGCTGTCTGTTGATTCAGGTAACCAATGTCAATGGGCTCATTGAATTTAATTTCCGCATCCTGACCAACACCGAGGATGCCATTTGCCGGCTGAGGGTTACCAAAAGGTCGTGGTCGATAGGTATCTTTGATTCCGCTGACTATATTGGAGGGGGTTTGTGCCACTACTTTTCCATTGTCCATGCATACACTCAACGCTCTGATGTCATATTCACCATCGGCAAAGTTGCTGCCCATCAGGAATTGGTAGTCTGTTTCATCCGATGATTGAATGACTCTTTTGTCGCCACCCTGTTTATCTTTTTTATAGTGAGCAGAGTCTGTAAAGAAGCTGATTTGGGTAATCCACTCAGAACTGTTGGCCGATTTGTACTGTAACGCTACATGATTAAAAAGATTTTTGTTCAGGTCATATTGATCCAGCGTTACCGGCAAATACCGAATCGTATCCTTTTCCTTTACGATTTCAGGAGATAATGTGTTAAGCAGCCACTTATCCTTAGGTGAGGATAGATGAATATCTGAACAGCCGGGTTTGAAATGTGCAGAAATTTTTACCTCGCTAAAGATGTTTTGGGAATATACCTGAGGATTATATTGACACATAGAATGCAGGACAACTTCAATATTATCATAATTCATGGAATCGGGCCCTTTTTCTACAGTCAGCGTTTTGATAACAGAATCCCCGGATGGGATAAGAATAGTTCGGCCATTACCGAGTGGTGTTCCATCCACGAATATTTTGGCGCCATACGGATTGCTTTTATCGATTACCTTCAGACCGAAATAAATATCTCCCTTAACAGAGGAAGCATTTTGTAATTTGAGTTTAAACACGGCCGGGCGATTGTCGGCTACTCCGGTTACTACTGATCTACCGATGACTTTTATTTCAGGCTCTTCTCTTTGAATGGTCTTTTGGTTCAATAGGGTTCCCGGTTGATAATATTTCGTGGTACTGCTGTCTTCATAAGGACAGGAAGTGACACCACCTTTGGTTTGATAAACGGGAAATCCGTTCGCATCATCACCCTTGCTTACACTTATGTAATTGGAGCCGCCTTCTTCGAGATGAAAACCAATAGTTCTACTTCGGAGTGTATCATCGGTACCAAGCGTATCGCTCGTGTAGGTAGCTTTATTAGTAATGGTCGCAACAGTTCCGGCTTTATCAATGAGAGCTCCGGCTTGAGCAACAATATTCATCCCAACAACATAGCTATAATGTTCTTCGTGCTTATAGGTGCTACCTTTTTGCTCTGAAATATCCAGGCTACTCCCTGCCCCAAAAGAATAATTCTTATTGTAGTCAGCGGTTACTTTAGCTTTTTCATTTTCTTTCAGCCAATTTTTCCAGCCATTAATATGCTGGTCAAGAATCATAATGGTATCTTCCTGCACTAAATTCTTTATAATGTTCCCCTGTGCGTCCAGAGGAAAATAAATAACATAGCTGGGGCCATTGCTGTAGGCGCCATTAGTGGGAAGCATTCCTTTTGGTTGCCAGATGGTTGTATCCAAATTATAGACGCCATAATTGGCATTTGATGTGTCTAATAGAGAAACATATACTTCCTGTTTCGTATTATTGGCTACTGTCTGCGGATTGGAATAAGAGGTCCCTTTTGCCAGAATCTTGTTTCTAATCTTAACCAGATTAGGAATTAGATACTTTACAACGTATGATTGCGGATAGATATACATTGTACCAAATGTTTGCCCGGAATGAAATCCTTCTCTTTCTACTATCGCGTATTTGGTCTTTCCTTTGCCACCAAAAACCAGAATGTCTGTATTTTGAATAGTAGAACTGGGTACCGCACACAATACTCTTGATTGGCCATAAGTAATGTTGGTAGAATTCCCAATGAAAATATCATCTGAAGCTCCGTCAAAAGAAGGGTCATTACTGGTTTTAATACCGGTAAGTATCGTAGTAGAAGAGGATTCTATATTCGTGGTATCCAAATGCTCTTCGTGAACAAAATCTGTAGTTAAATGAAGGATTGGTTCTGCTGAACTTGTCTTTTTAAAAAATGGAGTTCCAAACGAAGCTTCAAATTCTGGTATAAAAGAAACATAAGCTCCTGCACTACCCACATTATCAAAACGCTGTGTCCGCTCTGAAGTATGGTTGAAAGTAAAATTCTTATCCAGATAAGCATAGCTGTTGGAACCCGGAGGATCACGCAATATACCCAGCTTTTCATTAGGTCCCGCTGTTACAAAATCGTTGCCATCAGCTACTCCCCCAAATACATAAGCTTCCTGTTTCATTCCATTATTCCACTGATAAATCTCCTTACCGATTTGTACACTTACAGAGAACCCCTTGAGATTAGGTTTCACCAATTCGGGCGTCCCTGCGTAAAAAGTATAATAAGCTACTCCTGAACTATCTAGTTTGATTGCACCATTCTCTGTTGTTTCATCACTTATTTCATTATGAATCATGACCTTACCTCCCCTGGAAGGTACGTTGCTATAACGGATTAGCTTACCATTTGTATCATAATATGGATATCGCTGAAAGGATTGTATTTTTAAAGTGTAAGCAGTACCCTGTTTAAATACCGGGAGCCCAAAGGTATATTCTTTTTTCTCCTTATTATAAGCAGGTATTTCAGTTTTATCTCCTAAGACATCAGTAAAAGTATAAGTAAGGTTTCCAAAATAATTAACGGTATTTGGATTCCCTGGCCCCATAGCTTGTTGAACCGTTACCACCGGATCCACATTATAGGTAAACATATAAGAAGCATTGTACTTCACGGTGTCATAACTTTTGGTATAGCTCATGGAATGGCTAGTGATATCATAAGTAGAATCCGTCAGACTGTCAATGATGTTTTTTTCTATGAGGGAATCTGTCAGGTTTAGATTCACGGAGCTGTTCAGGGGAGCGTGTTTATAGCCTTTTACGACAACGCCATTATCCTGACTGATCAAAAAGTCTGCCGGTATCAGTTCTGCTTCAAATTCTCCTGTAGTGGTATCCGGATAAATAACGATTTTATTTTTATAATAGGTTACTTTGGTAGAATCCGGTAGCTTTTTAATCCTTTCACCCTGTTGGTCTGTATATAAGACATGTCTGTAATATTTTGTAATCGTCTTTCCGGTGGTGTTCAAAAAGCGCTGCCCTTGTGAGGTTAGGGTAATAGACATATTTGCTCCAAGAATGTTTTTAGAAAGGGAAAATCCGAGTGGAAGATTGGACTGTACAGGCCCACCGGCTACCCGACCAATAAAGCGAATGGTTGTGCTGTCATAGATGGGAATTCCGGCTACATCTTGTTGGTAATTGACATCGTGGCCGTTAACCAATATTTTCCCATCATTAACAAAAACATGATTGGCTTTTACTGCCTGCACCTCATGAACGCCTACCGGAACAGAAATAGTAAACTCTCCTTTGCTGTTTGTTTGAGCAATGCCCCCATTCCCATTGTAGGCATAATTCCCATCCACCTTAAATTGTACTCCCTGAACAGGTACATTGGTATTAAAGTAGGTAATTGTACCGGATACACTATAGGAAGATTTGTCTTTAAAATCCAATGTAAAAGTATTCGAACCGGAGGAAAAAATGCGGGAAACGCTGATGGGATCAAAACTATGTGTCCCCAGCATTGGGGCAATGGTATAAGTGGTCCCATTGATGCCATAATAAGGGATACCCGCAATGGTATAATTTCCGGTGCTGTCGGTATAAGCTCTCAGCGATAATTGATCAGTGGACGGAATTACATCCGATCGTTTATCATGTAGCGAATCCATTGTGCCGTTATTCATGTGATAGGTGTCACCATTATGGGCAAGATCAAAAAAGAGCCCTTTCACGGAAGCATCAAAGCGCCAGTAGGCAATCAAGCCTTTTTCCCCGCCGGTAAGCAATCGTGAATAATCTTTGGCTACCTGCAAAGAGTCTCTTGCTATGTTCCACAAACGCATTTCATCCAGATAACCGTTGTAGTTACTGCCATCAGAATTACTACCGATGTAAACTCGCTGAGAAACATTTTGACTGGCCTTGAAAGGAATAATCTTTCTGGAGATCATGCAAGTGTCATTGGTGTGGAGCAGGAGAAATAAGGAATCCTTTTTATGAACTCCTGTTATATGTGACCAACCATTTAGGATATCCTGAACATAGCTACCTGTAATCTTTTGTCCGTTGTATTCAAAATAAAGTTGTCCCTGATTATTGAATCCCAAGGTGTATTGCCCTTCTCTTGTAAAAATAATTTGATTTTTGGGCGTTTTATTCATCGGCTTTATCCATACACTTACGGTAAAATCCGAATCGGAAGGATCGGTAGTCATGGAATTTAATACCAGTCTGCTGTCATGTTGCCCATCGAGATAAACGCTTCCGCCCAGCCCTTTGTTATCCTGGTTTTCCATACGCACGGAAACGTCATTTACAGCGCCGCCGCCTTTATCATAGGTCACCCGGCCATAAACCGTACCCGTGGGGGAACGGAAACCGATGGCGTGGAGGGTATCGGAATATAAAGTTACATCACTGCATTGCGCCAGTCCGGTTATTGCATATTGATAATAGACGCCGGGAGTGCCCTTGTCGTCATCAGCTTGCACGTTTTTCAGCCCTGTACCGTCAATAGTAGATACCGGAGCATATTGTTCTGAAGAGCCATATACTTTGCGTTTGATAACGTAGTGATCGTAAGAGCCGGATGTACTCCAACGGAGGGTAGTCCGATCAGGATAATATCCTTTTGATGCAACCAGATTACTGATAGTAGCTAATTTTTTGGTCAGAATGCTGTCCGGAACTTCGGCCTGGGCAGGGGATGAATAATGATTGCCCAATTTCACAGAAAGGAAGTAACGGATTTCTTTACAAGTAGGAATGTTGTCATCTATATAGTGGCCGGCACGTGCAGAATCCTCTTCTATCGAGATGGATTGTTGTGTTCCGTCTGTTTTGTTTTTTTTAATCAGATTAAATTGGGTGCCACCGGGCCATAGACCGGTAAAGGGTTTCCAGGTAATTTCCGCTTTGACCGTTCCATCGGAAGCGGTAAAGGATTTTGCCTGAATGCCTTTAAGTTGGGTAATGAGATGAATTTGGGCTGTATCATAAGCCGGTCGTTGCCAATCCTGGTTTTGCGCTTTCGTACGCGTAAGGCGGTAGTACAAAGTGAGCCCACCGGACAGATCGGTGATATCGTCAGATATAGTATAATCCTTTTTATCCGGTTGATATTTTATGGTAGAGGTGATGGTCTTTACATTGGATTGGAAGGTACTGTCTGTGGAGCGTTCCAATTTAAAATTGTCGCCACTGACATAGGCTTCATCTCCTTTCAAAGGAGCTTGCCAGGAGACATTGACAGTGTCTCTCCCATCATAGGTAGCGGTAAGGTTGGTAGGATGCACAAAGGTTGAGCCGTAAGCGCCCATGTTAATTTTCCCATCTATTACAAGAGGATTGCCAGCGAGGTCGGAATCGGGTAGGTGATATTGTTGAACTACGCTTTGCAAACCGCCGGCTATAGCCGGAGAATTTTTTTTCAGGCTGTAGTCGCCATTTGCCGGACCCATGAAAAGCGGATCTCTGTTCAGGTTACCATCGCCATCAAAAGTTTGTCCACTTGGTTGTTGGATAATACTGTAAGAAACCTTATTTTCAGATGAAACCCTCGCTTTATCCCATCCCCAAACAATGGAGTTGATGATCTTACACGAAGAAGCATTCGCGTTACGGCTATCGATACTCCAATCATACTGATCGATAATATGCCACTTTTTTGTAATGATGGTACAGTTAATAATTGAAACTTTCACATCCGTCCCGCTAAATATATCTTCTCCAATATAATTGAGTCCAAAGTCACT
>CAYRBD010000053.1:8928-23015 GCA_964422465.1 uncultured Chitinophagaceae bacterium | reverse complement strand
AGCGACCCCTTCGTCCCGAACGAAGTGCGCTACCGGGCTGCGCTACATCCCGAAAATAAATACTTGCCAGAAAGCAGGCGCAAAAGTAATGATATTTTCTTTTCTCTGAAAAAGGATTTGTGATTCCTTCATTTTATTCCAATCCAGTTTTATCTTACTTTTGTTCCAATTTTTTGAAAGATTTCACCTCCAGAAGGTAGCTGATAAATGAAAATTCTAATTAAAAATGCTAAAATTGTAGCTCCCGGCCAAGCTCGTAATGGGTGGGCAGGAGATTTGTTTGTAGTAGATGGGCTTATCGAACAGATGTCGGAAAGTATTGAAAATGAGGCGGATCAGGTCGTTTTGGCAGACAATTTGTACCTGTCTCCCGGGTGGATGGATTCGTTTGCTCATTTTTGCGACCCGGGTTACGAATTTAAGGAGAGCCTGGAAACCGGTGCTCGGGCAGCGGCTGCGGGTGGCTTTACGGAGGTTATGGTTTTGCCCGATACGCGTCCTTGTGTGGATAGCCGGAGTCAGGTTGAGTACATTGTCAGAAGATCGGAGAGGTTGCCGGTATCCATCCATCCCATTGGAGCCATTAGCAGTCATTTAGCGGGGGAGTCTCTTGCAGAGATGTATGACATGTATCAGGGCGGTGCGAAAGCATTCTCCGATGGCTTGCATCCGGTTCAGATGGCCGGGCTTTTGTTGAAAGCAATGCAGTATGTAAAGGCTTTTAAAGGGATTATTATCCAGATTCCTGATGACAAAAGCATTTCTGAACAGGGGCTGGTGCATGAGGGATTGTGGTCCACCCGCTTGGGGATAAGTGGAATCCCGGATATTGCGGAAGAAATGTTTGTTAAGAGAGACCTGGATATTTTGCGCTATACTGAGTCGCGATTACATATTACAGGATTATCTCTCAGTCAATCTGTATCTTTGATTGAAAAAGCAAAGAAAGAGGGGTTGGCAGTAAGTTGCTCTGTTACGCCCTATCATTTGATGTTGACTGATGAAAAATTGAATGCTTTTGATAGTAATTATAAAGTGAATCCCCCCTTGCGGGAACAAGAAGATTTGGCTGCTTTGCGATCCGGTTTGGAAAAAGGGATCATTGATTGTCTGGCTTCCCATCATTTTCCACAGGATTTGGATAGTAAAGATAAGGAATTTGAATATGCCTCCGGTGGAATGATTGGGCTGGAAACCGCGTTTGGCTTGTTAGGGAAGGCGCTACCGGACCTTGATGTTGTTAAGAAAGTGGAAATCCTGGCTGGTCGTTCGCGACGTGTATTTGATCTTCCTGTTCCGGAGATTGAAGTAGGCAAAAAGGCATCATTAACCTTGTTTGATCCGGATAAAATTTGGAACTATCAGGCAAAAAATAGTTTATCTAAGTCCAGAAATACCCCCTTTGATGGTGTTGAAATGAAAGGCCGGGTTTTGGGGACCATTCATAACAATCAAATCTTTTTAAATCATTAGAATTATGGGAAATGAAATTAAATTAGAAGAAATGACAGGAAATTTTCCGGGAGAGGGTGGAGGCAGACCGTCCGGGGAAAAAGACAAAGAGCCCAAAACACATTTGCAATATGGTCTTATTGCAGGGTTGGTGCTTATTGTCCTTTTTGTATTGTATTCCGTCGTAGGCTGGAGCTTTAAGGGAGGGGCCCTCCGATGGATTCCTTCTATTGTATTTATGTTCATCATCCTGATGGCACAATTTGTTCATGCAAAAGCTGTAAATGGCTATATTACTTACGGAAATTTATTTGCAAAAGGTTTCAAGACGGCTGCCGTAGCCACCTGTATTTATGTAGCTTTTCTCATCATCTTTCTACTGGTTGATCCTTCTTTCAAGGAGAAGGCAATGGAGATGAGCAGGCAGGGGATGATAGAAAAGGGGCTTTCCTCCGACCAGATTGATACGGCAATGACGATGGTCCGGAAGTTTTTCATGGTTTCCACAATAGCAGGGGCTGTTATTGGTGAGCTTGTGCTTGGATTAATAGCTTCTCTGGTTGGCGCTGCCGTTGCTCCAAAAAAACCTAAGGAAGAAGTAATGGCGCTTCAGTAAAAATTTTTGAATGGATATATCCGTAATTATACCGCTTTATAATGAAGAAGAATCGTTGCCTGAATTGTGTGAAACCATACAATCAGTAATGAACAATAATGGTCTTTCTTATGAGGTGATTTTGGTTAATGACGGAAGTACGGATGACTCCTGGTGTACAATTGAACAAATTGCAGCAAAGAATCCCGCTTTCAAAGGGCTCAGCTTTCAGCGTAATTATGGGAAGTCAGCAGCCTTAAACGAAGGATTTCGTGCAGCAGAAGGAGAAGTCATTATTACGATGGATGCGGACTTGCAAGACCGGCCCGAAGAAATTCCTGGATTATATCAGATGGTTATTGAGGGGAATTACGATATTGTGAGCGGTTGGAAAAAGAAGAGGCATGATCCGGCCAGTAAAACGATTCCTTCCAAGTTTTTTAACGGGATAACCAGACTGGCGACTGGGATAAAAATACATGATTTTAATTGTGGGTTGAAGGCTTACAAGAAAAAAGTCGTAAAATCTATTGAGGTATATGGTGAAATGCATAGGTATATACCGGTAATTGCCAAATGGAGTGGGTTTAGAAATATTGGCGAGAAGGTGGTAGAGCATCGTCCCCGTAAATATGGCGTCTCTAAGTTTGGACTGGAGCGTTTTATAAATGGCTTTCTGGATTTGATGTCTATTATGTTTGTAGGCCGGTTTGGTAAAAAACCCATGCATTTTTTTGGTACACTGGGTACCTTGGTTTTCTTTATCGGGTTTTGTATCTGGTTGTATCTGGGGATAGCCAAGTTCTTTTTTCAGGTCTATAATATGACGGACCGGCCTATATTTTTTCTGGGACTTATTTCTATCATTGTCGGAGCACAACTCTTTTTAACTGGTTTTATTGCCGAGTTGATTACCCGGAATGCTGTGGAACGAAATCAGTACCTTATTGATAAGAGAGTGGGCTTGTAAGTGATATTAAAAAATGCGGAGGGTAGAGTATGTTGATCAGGTATTTGTTTTTTGGATTAATCGGTTTGGGGATAGGGTTTAGAGCCTCTGCACAGCTTTCTGCTACGGGCCGCGAAAAGTTGATGCAGGAGCAGGATTCTTTACAAAAGATGAGTTTTGATATGATAAATGCCTCTATGTCTCAAGACCGGCAAAAGGCAAATGATCAATTTATACCTGCACTGGTGGAGGCGCTAAAAATAAAATATTCTTACGACTTTCCCTTTGATTCGCTTAAGCAGGTTTCTATTCTTTATGACAAAGACAGTACTTTTAGGATTTTTACCTGGGCTATTTCACAATCAGATATCCATTACCGGTTTTACGGTGCGCTACAAATGAATACCAGGGATGGAAAACTCAGGCTTTTCCCGTTTTTCGATAACACCATGTATATTCATAATCAGGATACTATTACTGATAACAAATCCTGGTTAGGCGCACTCTATTACAATATGGTGGAAACGAAAGAAAAGGGACAAGACCTCTATACCTTAATGGGATGGTGTGGCTTTTCTTTTCGCACAAATAAAAAAGTGCTGGATGTATTAACTTTTAAAGATGGGCATCCTGTCTTTGGGGCGCCGGTGTTCAACTTTGAAAACGACAGTGTTGACAGGAGAATTGAAAATCGGTTTTTTCTGGAATATCGAAGGGATGGCAATGCGGGTATGAATTATAATCCTAATCTTAATATGATCATTTACGATCACCTGACTTCCTTAAAAAAGGATACGGCAGATAAGGCTACTTTGGTACCCGATGGAACTTATGAGGGGTTTAAATGGGAAAAAGGGTACTGGATGCATGTCCCCAAAGTATTTCATGATACGCTTGCCAAACCTCCTATTCCCAATCCGCTGGAATTCAGAAAAAACATCATTGGAAATGAAGATGAAAAATAGCTGTAAAGCGGAAGGCTAAAGGCTAAAAGCTAAAGGCGGAAAGCTGAAGGCGGAAAGCTCTGGTTACTTTCCAAAGTATTTCTGAATAAAGGCGCGGCTATCCAGCGTTTCAATTTCTGAAAAATAAAAATCTGCTGTATTTTCAGTGATTATACGAACTTAACTTCTTGTTGGATTTCCGCTTATACGTTACGGCACCTTCAGAGACTTCAGACACCCACTTACTCACTGGCAGGTCTTCCAAAGAATGATATTGGGCAGAGGCTGCTTTGCTTAGTAAAAACTCGACCAGACGAGACAGACTAATGTTGTTTTCATCTGCATACTTCTTAGCGCTCTGAATCACGTTTTCATCAAAACTCAGGGTTACTTTATGGTCCATGACGGGTTCTTTTATGTAAAAATAAGCAATCTTACGTAGAGTAAAAAATACTTCTACGTATTTCCGTAAATTTTTTAATGGCTATGTTCGTTTTCCTCTTTGGTCAGGTCTGCCAGTAGATAATAAGCACCTTCTGTTACTACAAGTGCACTGTCAGGCAATGGATTTAATAACCTGATTTCTGTGAAACCCTGATCGCTTACACCCGTAATGATCTCTACCTTTTTAAAAGCCGTGGTTGAATCCCCGAAAGAAGGAATTGTTTCGATTTCTTCCTTTTTTACGAAAATGTAGTCTTTGCCACCTTCCCTTACAATGGCAGGTTGGGGGAGCGATTTTACCTTCAGGTTATTTACCAAAAGACGACCATTGATGTACATGCCTGTTAGCAGGTTTACCTCGGGGGTAATAATTTTTGCATGTACATGGAGCGCCCGGGGATCATTTTCAAAATTTTTACCTATGGAAAATATCTTTGCCTGTAGTATTTCCCCCGGAATATTAGAAACGGTAAAGTTAATTAACTGTCCTTTCCGTACTTTATAGATGTCTTTTTCATACACCATAAAATCAGCATGAATATGGTGATTATCCGATAAGGTAAAGAGGGGAGCGCCGGGTGCAGCATAAGCTCCGATATTGATATTTACAGTATTGATGTTGCCATTGATGGGAGATTTAAGGGCAATGGAGGAAAAGATTTTTCCCTCTCTTACTGCCTCCGGGTTGAGTCCTAATAATTGAATTTTTGATTGAAGTCCCTGATATTTTGCTTTGGCTTCATTGTAATCAGCTAAAGCTTTTTGATAATCTCTGGCAGAACTGACCTCTTGTGTATAGAGTTCTTTTTTCCGTAGAAATTCTTCTTTTAAGTAGGTCAGAGTGCTTGCTGTTTGTCTGAACTTCTGTTGAATTTCTATATAGTCAGGATGTTCTAACAAGGCTAATGGCTCTCCCTTTTTGACGTAATCTCCTTCACTAAAATATATTCTTTTTACGTTTCCACCAATATAAGGGCTTACCTCCGCTTTGTATTGAGGCGGGATTTCTAATTGCCCTGTGACTTTTACAGAGACTTCCAGGTTGTGGTATGTTACCTTTCCTAATTTTAACCCAATGGCCTTTTGTTGTTGAGGAGTAAGCCATACAAGATTGTTTTGTGATTGTACAGCCTCGGTTTCTTTGTGGGATTCCTCTTTTTCAGAACTGTTTCCCCGGTTGCTACAATTGATGTTTGTTAAAGTCCAAAGAATGAATAGAGGCAGTATAATTATTTTATTAAACATTTTATACTAATTATTTAGTTATGATCGAATTAATTTTGATGACTACTTCATTGTAGTTTTTTAAGGCTGTCAGGTATCCTTCCTGAAGGCTGATGGCATGGTTTATATTTTGAATAAATTCAACATATCCGATCTCTCCTTTTCGGAAGGCCAGATCACTGTTTCTTCTTATTTCATCTGCAGTCTGCAATCCTCCTGATTCATAATAATTTAATGAGGAAGAAGCCTGCTTGTAGGTTTCTAATAACTGAAGGAAGTAGGAAGTTAGTTCGGCCTTTTGCTGTTCGTATTGTTTTTGGGTGATTGCTGTTTGGGTTTTAGCTGCCTGAATTCTGCCTTGTTGGGCGCCGAACCACAAGGGAATACCTACCCCTATCTGAAAGGAATAGTAACCGGATTGTCCATTGACCTGCTGCATTGCAAATTGGCCTTCTAAGGACGGCAGTAATTGTGTCTTTTCCAATGCGGTCTGGTTTTGAGCAACTGTAATTTTTTGATTATAATACTGTAACAGAGAAGATTGGCGGAGGAGGGAGGTGTCTCCTGCACTTACATTCAGTATTGCTTTTGGATTTGTTTCCTTTAATATGGAAATAGGCTGCCCGGCGTTTAACAGTTCTTCCATCTGGTGTAAATAAATCTGTATTTCAGATTGGCTCTTTTCTTTCTCTAAATGAATTTCCATTTGCCGGGCTTTAGCAGTTTTTGTTTCTAATTTATTCGTTTCTCCTGTTTGATACCTGAGGAGAGCGGCCCGATAAAAGCGATGGTAGAAGCTGTCTAATTGTATATAAACCTGGTGTCTTTTATAAGCTGTTTGTAGATGATACCAGGTTAACTGTATTTCTTTAAGCAGTGCTGTTTTTGTTACAGCCCTGGATTTATGGGCAAGCAGAGTCCGGGATTGTAGCAGAGAAGCATTTTTCCCGTATATAGTTGGAAATTCCAGTACCTGGTTCAGCCCGATAGATTGAATCCCGGGGATGTTGTTCCGGGTTTCTTCTTTTCCATAATAAAAAGAAGTTTTGGGAATATCCAATGCTGTCTTTTGTATTTGCTGCTGCTGTATTACTTTCAGTCTTGCTGCCTGCACTCCCGGGTTATTTTTGAGAGCTAAAGATTCAGCTTCTTTCAAAGTAGCTATGATCATTGTATCACGGGTAATCCCCTTCATTTGTGTTGCCTTTGCCTGCCGGGGAGCTATTGTAATTGCTGTCCCGGCGAGGAGGAGAATAAAAATAAAGAGGAAAGCAGGATGTTGCCTACGCCTATTTTGTTGTTGTTCTCTTTTTTCAATCATATAATATAAGATGGGTAAGACAACTAACGTGAGTAGGGTAGCTGTTATCAGTCCTCCGATAACTACTGTTGCCAGTGGCCGTTGTACTTCGGATCCTGCGGAAGTAGATAAAGCCATTGGTGTGAACCCCATGATGGCCGAAACAGCAGTTAGCAGTATGGGGCGGAGCCTTTGCCTGGTTCCGGTATAGATTCTTTCCTTTAAGTTGTAAATTCCTTTTTCTTTAAGCTCATTTAAACTGCTGATCAATACCAGCCCGTTTAATACGGCTACACCAAATAACACGATAAAACCCACTCCGGCAGAGATACTAAAAGGCAATCCTCTGAGAGAAAGGGAGAAAATGCCGCCGATAGCTGCGAGCGGGATGGCCATATAAATCATAAGGGATTGTTTAAATGAGTTCAAGGCGAAGTACAGAAGTAAAAAGATGAGCGCTAAAGCAATGGGCACTACGAGAGATAATCGTTTTTTTGCACGTTGTAGATTTTGAAACTCGCCTCCATAAGTGACGTAATAACCAGGGGGCAAATGCAGTTGTTGGTCCAGCCGTTGTTGAATTTCATGGACCAGGGTTTCCACATCACGTCCCCGAATATTTACACCAACATATATCCGCCTGTTGGTATTGTCGCGGGAAATCTGCATGGGCCCCGGTTGGTAACTGATATCTGCTACTTCCTTTAGAGGTATCTGACTTCCCCCCAGCGTAGGGATGTACAGATTTTTAATGTCTTCAATGCTTTCCCGGTGGGTCTTGTCGAAGCGAAGCACAATATCAAAGCGCTTTTCACCAGAGAATACCTGCCCCGCTTTCTTCCCGGAAAAAGCAGTACTTACCAGTAAATTAAGCGTGTGAATATCCAATCCATATTGTGCTACCTTTTCCCTGTTGTATCGGATGGTTATCTGAGGGAGGCCTTCGGTGGCTTCTATTTGTAAATCTCCTATCCCCTTTATTCCCTGTATAATGGCTGCGAGTTCTTTTGCTTTTGTGGCCAATATTTTCAGATCATCTCCATATATTTTAATAGCTATATCTTCCCGTATGCCGGTTAGAAGTTCATTGAATCTAAGTTCCATAGGTTGGGAAAATTGAAAATTAATCCCCGGAAACAGAGCCAGTTTCTTCTTGAACTTCTGGATGAGTTCTTCTTTTGTTTTTGCAGAAGTCCATTCTTTTCGGGGTTTGAGGATGATAAACATATCTGCAACATCCATAGGCATAGGATCTGTTGGTATCTCCGATACACCAATGCGGCCTACAACATGTTTTACTTCGGGGAAGTGAGATAATAATTCCTTCTCTATTTGATTACAAGCTTCAATGGTTTCTGTAAGGCTGCTTCCTGGTTTTAGGATAGCCTGCATGGCCAGGTCTCCTTCGTCCAGACTGGGAATGAATACGGCTCCCATTCTGTTAAAAGTAAAAAGAGCCAGGCCGAAAAGAAGTACGGCCATAAGAAGAATCCATTTACCCCTTTTTAAGGACCAATGGATGATAGGCGTATATACCTTTTCGATACCCAGAATGATTCTGGAACTAAGCCGTTCTATAAAATTTCTTTTTTTATTTATCTTCTTTAAACCACGACCCAGGAAGAGAGAAGTAATCATGGGAACGTACGTAAGGCATAGGATCATAGCACCTAATACCGCAAAACTAAAGGTGAGGGCCATAGGATGGAACATCTTACCTTCCACCCCTGTTAAAGCCAATATAGGGAAAAAGACGATGAGGATAATTAATTGACCAAAAAAAGCGGCATTCATCATTTTGCTTCCTGCCTGATAGGTGATTTTATCCATTTCATTTGAGGAAATCGTTTTAGCGGTAGCACCCGTTATCCGTTTGTCCATCAGGTGAACGGTTCCTTCTACTATAATGACGGCGCCATCAATCAGAATCCCAAAATCTATAGCTCCAAGGCTCATTAAGTTAGCCCATACCTTAAAAATATGCATAAGAATGAAGGCGAATAACAAGGATAATGGAATAATGGAGGCGACGATAAGCCCACCTCTTAGGTTTCCCAATAACAATACCAATACGAATATGACAATCAGCGCTCCCTCGATCAGATTTTTACTAACGGTATGGGTGGTGCGTCCTATTAATTCGGAGCGGTCCAGAAAAGGAACAATTTTAATTCCCGGTGGAAGGGTCTTTTGTATTTGTTTTATGCGTTTTTTTACGCTGCGGATCACTTCGTTGGAGTTAGCGCCTTTTAGCATCATTATGGTTCCCCCTACATCTTCTCCTTTTCCATCTCTGGTAAAAGCCCCATAACGTACAGCGCTTCCATAATGCACATCTGCCACATCCCCTACCAGGATGGGTATGCCATTTATATTTTTGATAACGATATTTCTCAGGTCCTCCAGAGAGGTGGCGAGGCCTTCTCCACGAATGAAATTTGCTCTGTGATTTCGCTCAATATATGCGCCCCCGGTGTTGTCGTTGTTTTTATTTACTGCCTCATATACCTCTGAAACGGTGATGCCCATACTCTTGAGCCGGTCAGGATTTAACCCGATTTCGTATTGTTTTAAATGACCGCCAAAAGTGTTTACCTCTACTACTCCCGGTACCAGCGCCATTTGTCGCTTCACGATCCAGTCTTGTATGGTTCTTAACTCCATATTGTTGTAAACGGTGTCATAGCCGGGAGCCACGGCAAGATAGTATTGGTAAATTTCTCCGAGCCCGGTGGAAATAGGGCCTATGGCAGGATGCCCAAATTCTTCGGGGATTTCTGCTCGGACTTCATTGAGCTTCTCACTAACCAATTGACGGGGAAGGTAGGTTCCCATGTTATCCTTAAAAACGATGGTTACCACGGAAAGTCCGAAGCGGGAGATAGAGCGGATGTCCTCTACGCCCGGCAGATTGGCCATTGCCAATTCCACGGGAAAGGTGACAAATTGTTCTATATCCACCGTACCCAGATTGGGAGAAGTGGTGATGACCTGTACCTGATTGTTGGTAATATCCGGTTGTGCTCCAAGGGGTATTTTTGTTATGGAATAAATTCCAAATCCTATTAATGCCAGCGTCAATAACCCTATGATAAATTTATTCCTGATAGAAAAAGCAATGATTCTATTAATCATATATATTAAAATGTTTAATATGAATACGGCAACACGCGGTTGCAGGATAGGTAAATAGTCTTCAGGACATAATCACGCCCTGAAAAAGATCAACATTTTATTTTGGGAGGCTGCCAGATGGGTAAAGGAATATCTCTGGCGGTAGGTAAATCCCGTGGAACAAAGATATCAGAAAAGAAAAGAGGATGGGGTAGTGAGATAAAAGCAATCGGGACAGAAGTGGTTATTTGACAACAGGAGCAGCAACAAAAAGGAGAACATGCTTCCTGATGGTGCTGAAAGTCAATAGGCTGATCAATTGCAGAAACAATTTCCTGAACTTTTGTTTCGGCAAAAGCATTCTTAGTGTCCTTGCAAGAAAGGCAGGCAAGGACAAGAAGATAAATGCTAAATGTGAAACACATTACTTTCATCACCGGACAAAGATAGGGATAAAAGTAGAAATTAATTTCTTCATTCCTGATTTATTCTCTTTTATTCCGATAAGTTTTCCTTTTCTTCTTCATCAGGAGAAGAGGAATGTTTGCCGGGCCAATGGAGTACCAGAAAGAGGATTCCAATTGCTAATAATACTAAACTCCACCAGAAGTCTGCATGTAAGTTTGCTAAAATAATGTGTGGAGTATTTAACGGAGACAGTAACGCCGGGATACTGGCTATGAGAATGATGACCCCGTATATAGTTAACATGACCCCTGTAAAAAACCATATAGATAAGCTGTTTTTTCCGTTCATAATGATAAATTTTTACCAGAAGATAATTTGTAAAATAATAAAAACAACAAATACGACTCCTGCCCAGAATATTGGGCGTTTTACCAAAGGAAGATGACCTTCCGAAGGTAATTTTGTACAGCTTCTTACCAGTCCGTTTAGTTCTTCAACGGGCTTGGGTTTTGTCAGAAAGCTTACGATAATGGTTACAAGCACACAAATTATCCAGGACCATAACGCCCTGTACATATCTTCCGCCATCGCTTTTGAATCGGCAGAACCGGTGATTATTGCCAGTGCGCGTGGGTCTAATTGTACCCATAGCCACATGCAAATAGAGGCCACGGTACCGGTTAGCAAACCCCAAAAACCACCTTCGGCTGTTGCCCGTTTCCATAACATGCCTAAAATGACCGTACCAAATAACGGGGCAATAAAAAAGCTGAACAAGGCCTGCACATAATCCATGATGCTGGCTGCATTTTCTACTAAATAAGCCGTTCCGATGCTGATAATAACGCCAACAAAAGTGGCCCATCTTCCCATTCTGAGATAGTGTTTATCACTTGCTTCCTTTTTTGTAATGGCAAAATGAATTGGTTTATAGATGTCATAAGTCCATACGGTGGAAAAAGCCGTGACATTACCAGCCATACCCGACATGAAGCCTGCTATTAATGCAGTGATCCCTAAACCTAACAGGCCGGGACCCAGATAGCGAGCCATCATTAAAGGGAGAATTTCATTATAACTTGATGCTCCGGTTGCTATTGCCTCACTTTGCCCTACCAGACCGGGCATAACCGCAAGACCTATTAAACCGGGTAATATCACAATGAAGGGAATCAACATCTTAAAGCCGGAACCAATAATAGGCGCCATTTTAGAAGCCCGTAAATCTTTAGCGGACAATACCCTTTGTACTACCAGAAAATCGGTAGTCCAATACCCAAATGAAATGACAAACCCTAAGCCAAAAACAATACCAATCCATTCAATGCCCATAGGATTATCACTGAAATGACCTAAGGTACTCCAGAGATGTGTAAAGTCTCCGTTCGGGATGTTTTGTTGTATCTTAGTTACCAGACCGTTCCAGCCCCCTACTTCGATCAGACCGATGATAGGCACGAGTAGCGCTCCTGCCCAAATCAGTACAAACTGAAGCACTTCATTGAAGATTGCAGAAAGCAGGCCGCCCATGACCACATAGACCATAACGGTTATGGAAGATACCCAGATGCTGAAATTAATATCCCAACCCAGAATAACTTTCATTACCAAGGCCATAGCAAACATATTTACCCCACTCATGAGTACCGTCATAAAGGCAAAAGAAATAGCGGATAACATCCTGGAGCCTTCTCCAAAGCGTAATTTTAAATAACCGGGTACAGAATGGGTTCTTGATATGTAATAAAAAGGCATCATGATAAGCCCCAGAAACAGCATGGCCGGTATAGCGCCGATCCAGTACCAGTGAGCGGCTAAAATTCCATATTGATAGGCAGAGGCAGCCCATCCCATTAATTCCAAAGATCCCATATTGGCAGATATAAAGGCCAATCCGGCGATCCACATAGTCATCTTTCGACCTGCAAGAAAAAAGTCATTTCCGGTTTTAGTGAATTT
Organism: uncultured Chitinophagaceae bacterium; assembly: GCA_964422465.1. GTDB lineage: Bacteria > Bacteroidota > Bacteroidia > Chitinophagales > Chitinophagaceae > FW021-bin31. Next base: position 10,626 of record CAYRBD010000053.1, on the reverse strand, counting down.
GACGAGATAGTACCCTATGCCTAAGACAATGATAAAGTAGATAATGATGATGAGTAGGTCAGACCACCCTAATGATATCAGTCCGGAAGAAGATAATAAATATCCTTTGAAGAAATTAACCATAATTGTTATAGGTTTAAAAGTTTTGTCTTTAAATTGTGACTTTGCCCAGGGTTGAGGGGCTAATTTTTATACTGATAAAACATTTCATTCCACTTCAATTCATTTTTCAATTGATATAGCCGGGTATTCTTTCCAATACATACAAACTCCAATCCCACTAAAGTAGCAAAATCTTCCAGACACTCCACGCTAAGATTTTGACTAAAACAGGTATGGTGGGCTCCTCCGGCTAATATCCAGGCAGAGCAACCAGTTTGCATATCGGGAAGAGGTTTCCACAATACGCGAGCCACGGGTAATTTGGGCAGTTCATTCCGTGGAGTAACAGCTTCTACTTCATTGACAATCAGCCGGAAGCGATTTCCCATGTCCACGACAGATGCATTCAGGGCAGGGCCTTCTGCTACATTGAATACCAGGCGTACGGGGTCTTCTTTTCCGCCAATGCCGAGCGGATGAATTTCACAAGAGGGTTTACCATCAGCTATAGATTCACATATTTCCAACATGTGAGAACCCATGACCAGAGGGTTTTCCGGGTTAAAATGATAGGTATAATCCTCCATGAAAGCATTTCCACCTTTCAGACCGGTAGCCATTACTTTCATTGCACGAACTAATGCAGCCGTTTTCCAGTCTCCTTCGGCACCAAAGCCATATCCTTTTGCCATTAATCGCTGGACGGCAATACCCGGCAGTTGCTTTACGCCATGAAGATCCTCAAAGGTATCTGTAAACCCTTTGAAACTCCCTTCTTCCAAAAAAGATTGCAACCCCAGTTCAATTCTGGCTGCATCCCGCAAAGACTCATGCCGGTCGTTCCCATTTTTGAGGGGATCAGCCAGTTCGTATTGCCTGGCATATTCTTCACAGAGGGCATCAACGGCTTCTTCCTTTATTGTATTTATCTTTTGAACCAGGTCGCCTACGCCATGTGTATTTACAGCATATCCCAGTCTTCTTTCGGCTTCCACTTTATCCCCTTCGGTAACAGCTACCTGACGCATGTTATCTCCAAATCGTACAAATTTAGCACCCTGCCAGTCGTACCATGCGGCAGCAGCCCGGCTCCAGGTATTTATTCTATTTTGTACCGCTTCATCCTGCCAATGACCGGTAACTACCTTGCGCTTTATATTCATCCGGGCACAGATAAAACCGAATTCCCGGTCGCCGTGGGCGCTCTGATTCAGGTTCATGAAGTCCATATCAATATCCTCCCAGGGAATATCACGATTAAATTGTGTGTGCAGATGTAGCAGCGGTTTTTGTAAGATTTCTAATCCCCTTATCCACATTTTTGCAGGAGAGAAAGTATGCATCCAGGTAATGATTCCAATGCAGTTAACATCAACGTTGGCTTGCTGAATGGTGCTGTAAATTTCTTCCGGGGTCGTAATAATGGGTTTGAATAAAATAGTAACAGGATTGGTATTGCTATTATTTAGCCCCTCTGCTATTTGTTTTGAATGGGCTGTAACCTGTTGCAGGGTTTCCTCTCCGTATAAATGCTGGCTTCCGGTGATAAACCAGACCTCAAGATTTTTTAGATTGTGCATGTTGTTTATGTTTCAA
>CAYRBD010000053.1:0-8828 GCA_964422465.1 uncultured Chitinophagaceae bacterium | reverse complement strand
TCTGCTGTTTTTCCCCAGGTGAAGGGCGCATGGTTGCCGACCAGGATCATTTCTACTTCCTGATGATCAAACCCTTTTTCTTCCAGGCAATTCATAATTTGAAAGCCGGTCTGGTATTCATAATCTCCCTGAATCATTTCATCACTCATGGGGCGCGCGCAGGGGATATTTACCGTATTGTGATCAGCATGGGTAGTCCCATAAATGGGGAGGTCTCTTAATGCTTGTGCCCATGCGGTGGCATAGGTGGAATGTGTATGTACAATTCCTTCAATATCCTTCCAGTTTTTGTATAAAACAGCGTGGGTTTTTGTGTCTGAAGAAGGCCGGAGATTTCCTTCGATAATTTTTTCTTCAAAATCTACAATCACCATTTTGTCAGGAGATAAATCAGAATAAGGAACTCCACTGGGCTTTATGGCAAAAACTGCTTTTTGCTGATCGGCAGCGCTTACATTGCCGAATGTAAACAGCACCAGTTTTAATTCCGGTAGTTTCATGTTGGCTTCGTAGGCCTGTTCCCGGATGAGTTTAAAATTGTACATTTTATTGAATGGTTGTATTATTGAATGGTTATATTGTTTCAATGTTCTCTCTCCAGGAAATGCCCCAGTTTTTTAAATCTGTTATATCTTCTGTTATAAACAGCTACCTTGTTCTGGTCTGGCCGGTATTCTTTATCGAATCCCTTTCCCATGGTCGTCATTGCTTCTTCTACCTTAGGATATATACCGGCAGCAGTAGCTGCAAACATAGCTGCTCCGCTGGCGCAGGTTTGCTCCGAACTGTGAATCCGGATGGGCATATTCATGATATCTGCTAACATCTGCATAATGAAATGAGCCTTACGGGCAACTCCTCCCAGGCCAATGAGGCCCTTAATAGGAACTTCCTGATCTTTAAAACAATCCACAATGCTTTTGGCGCCAAAGCAGGTGGCTTCGGCTAATGCCCTGAATATGGAAGGGCCATTGCTGGCTAAGTTTAATCCGCTAATCGCTGCTTTCAGGTTTTGATTCGCGTTGGGGGTTCGTCTCCCGTTTAGCCAGTCGATGGCCAATTCATTCTCTTCAGTAAGAGGGATTTTTGCCGCTTCTGCACTTAGAGAAGAAATGAGCTTTTGATTGATATCTTCATTTAGTTGGCGGGCAATTTCTTTATCAATAAGGTTAGATTGAGATAATAGTTCCTTCAGCGGCCATTGCAAGAGTTTGCTAAACCAGGCATACACATCTCCAAAGGCGGATTGGCCGGCTTCCATTCCCATCATTCCGGGGATAACCGAGCCCGGTACTTGTCCACATATACCTTTAACTACTTTATGCTCCATTTCATCCATAGGGGCTATCAGCATGTCGCAGGTAGAAGTACCCATGACCTTACTCAGGTGGTAAGGTTCAATTTGTCCGCCTACAGCCCCCATGTGGGCATCGAGGGCGCCGACTCCAACGATTACATCCGTTGATAATCCTAATTTATCTGCCCATGCTTTACATAGTCTCCCTGCTGGTTTATCCGAGGTGTAAGTTTCCGTAAACAGCCTTTTTGTAAAACCTTTCAGCAGGGGATCCAGAGTGCTAAAAAAACTATCCGGAGGAAGCCCGTCTGCCCACAATGCTTTATGTCCTGCGGCACAACGGCTGCGTTTCATTGCTGCTATATTTTCCCCACCTGTTAGTAAAAAAGGAATCCAGTCACAATGTTCTACCCAGGAGTAACAGGCTTTTCTAACGGTTTCATCTATTCTTAGAATATGCAACAGTTTAGCCCAAAACCATTCAGAGGAATAAACGCCTCCTACGTATTGAAGATAATTGGTATCAAACTTTTTGGCATGCTCATTAATCTCTGCCGCCTCTTTTACGGCAGTATGGTCCTTCCATAAAATGAACATGGCATTGGGATTTTCCCTGAATTCCGGTAACATGGCTAAAGGAATTCCTGATTCATTTACCGCCACGGGGGTGGATCCTGTGGTGTCAATGGAGATTCCTTTTATATGATCGGCTATAGAATTTCCGGCTTGTTTTATGCAACTCGTGAGGGTATTCTCCAAACCTTCTACATAATCTAATGGATGTTGCCTGAACCGGTTTTCTATAGCTTTACAGTATAGCCCATCTCCCCAGCGGCTGAAAGGATGTACTGCTGCAGCTACTTCCTCTCCATCGGAGGCATTTATAATGACAGAACGTACAGAATCTGTCCCAAAATCGACTCCAATAACAAATTGCTCTTTATTCATAGCATAAATATTGTACAAGTTACACTTATTTATTTAAATAAAAAAATATTCCGTTTTCTACCCCTTTAATTTAAAAGCGGGTCCGGATTGGGAACAAGTTTTATAAAAGAATGAAAATTAGCTATATACTTCTTTTTATTGAGTTTGTAATAAAAAGCTCCCTTTTTTGACCCGGACTTGTCTTTGTCTTTTTGTTTAACCAATAATTCGGTCGATAAGACTTTCCGGCTGAAATTACGCTTGTCAAAGGTTGTATCATAAATATTTTCATAGAGATTTTGTAATTGCGGCATGGTGAATTTCTTTGGCAGCAATTCAAATAAGATAGGGTGGAGGGAAGCCTTGTATCTGATCCTTTTTTTAGCAAGTGTTACCATCTTTGAGTGGTCAAAAATAAGCTGAGGAAAGGCGTTTAAAGGAAACCATTCGGCCTGGAATTGGGTGCTAATCTGTTTTTGATATTGACGAATATCAATGAGTGCGAAATAAGCCACGCTGATTGTACGCTCTACCGGATCCCGATTGGGTTTTCCAAAGGCTTCCAGTTGTTCCAGGTAAACCCCTTCCAGACCTGTTAATTGGTGGAGGATGCGATTGGCGGCCTGATCAAGGCTTTCATTGGGTTGTACAAATCCGCCCATCAGGCTCCACCTGCCTTTTTGGGGCTGAAATCCCCGTTTAATGAGTAATATTTTGAGTTCATCCCCGTCAAAGCCAAAAATAATACAGTCTATCGCTATCAGATAATGTTTCTGCTTAGGGTAACGTTTCATAAGTTCTGTCGCAGTTGATTTAAAAAACAGCCCGAAAAACAGCTATTATGGCCGTAAAGATATTCTTTTCACTTAATTTAAAAAAATATTTAAACAAAAAGCTGAAAAAATGAATAAAAAAACAAAATTTTTTTAAAGAAAAATCAGGCTGTTAATAACTGTAAACCAAACGCTTATAAAAATCAGGGTTTCTTTTTTCTGGAAAGATGATATAAAAACATGGAAATTTCTTGGAAGTTTAATTCTATTATTGTACGTTTGACAATAAAAGTATTTGCTCTGAAATTTATTTTTTTCATTAAAAAAACAAAAAGACATGAAAGTAATTTCACGATTTTCCCTTCTTATTGCCTTCCTATTTACATGTGGTTCAACCTTTGCCCAACTCTCTGCTACTTTATTTGTTGACGGATCAAATGCCCATCAAACAATAAGCAGAGATATATATGGTATGTTCTCAGAAGATCTGGGTCATGGTATATATAACGGTTTTTGGGTAGGAGAGGATTCAAAAATACCAAACAAAGAAGGTATTCGTCTGGATTTAGTAAATGCCTTTAAGAAAATACATATCCCGGTATTGCGCTGGCCGGGGGGATGTTTTGCGGATACGTATCATTGGAGGGATGGAATTGGTCCCATGAAAGACCGTACTGCCATTGTCAATGAAGATTGGGGACAAGTGCCTGATAATAATCATTTTGGCACTGCAGAATTTATGGCATTGTGTGAAATGCTGGGTAGCGAACCTTACATAGCCGGTAATGTAGGTAGTGGTACAGTAAAAGAGATGAGCCAGTGGATAGAGTATCTGAATTCTGATATTCCCAGTGATATTACTGCGCTGAGGAAAAAGAATGGCAGGGAGAAACCCTGGAAGGTACAGTATTGGGGAGTAGGTAATGAAAGCTGGGGCTGTGGGGGAAGCATGACTCCTGAATATTATAGCGACTTATATAGAAGATATGCTACTTTTTGCAGGAACTATCCTGGAGTACGTTTGAAGAAGATTGCGAGCGGACCCAACGGGAATGATACGCATTGGATGGAAGTATTAATGAAAAATATTCCACATAATATGATGTGGGGCATTTCTTTACATTATTATACGATTGCAACCGGTAATTGGGGGCATAAAGGTTCTGCCACACAATTTGATGAGAAAGAATATTTCAGCGCTTTACGGGGCGCTCTGCACATGGAAGATATTCTTGATGATCAGGAAGCGGTAATGAACCGTTACGACCCCAAAAAACGGGTAGGCCTGGTTGTGGATGAATGGGGAATATGGACGGATCCCGAACCCGGTACCAATCCCGGATTTCTTTATCAACAGAATAGCCTGCGCGATGCTTTAATTGCAGCTTCTACACTTAATATTTTTAATAATCATGCCGACCGAGTAAAGATGGCTAACCTGGCACAGACTGTTAACGTATTGCAGTCACTGGCGCTTACCAAAGGAGATAAGATGGTATTGACTCCTACCTATTATGTGTTTGATCTGTATCAGGTACATCAGGATGCCAAACTGATTCCCTTACAACTAATCAGCCCGGATTATGCTTATGATGGTAAAAGTATCCCGGCTGTAAATGCTTCCGCCTCCAAAGATTCAACCGGCGCTATTCATATTTCACTGGTCAACCTGGATCCTTCCGAAACAATTAGCATAAAGACGGCCTTTAAGGATGTGGACTGGAGTAGTATAAAAGGAAAGGTGCTTACTTCTGATCATTTTAATGATTATAATTCTTTTGATACCCCAGATAAGGTAGTAACGAAATCTTTTTCAGGAGCTAAGAAAGCAGGAGATAACCTGGAAGTTAAGCTGCCTCCACAGTCGGTGGTTGTATTGGAGTTGAAATAGAGGAGAATTTAAATATTAAGAAAAGAGAAAGGAGGCTGAACTGTGAAATATCTATATCTAAAAAGAATATTTTTTGTAATACTGCTTATACCGGACTTGTGCTTTGGTCAAAAAAAACCTGTTGCAATAAGGCAACCTGTACCGAAAAAAGTGCATTACTTTAAATTAAGTGATGTCCGGTTGCTAAACAGTCCCTTCAAAAAAGCGCAACAAGTGGATTTAGCCTATATGATGAAATTAAATCCGGACAGATTATTAGCGCCTTATTTAAAAGAAGCCGGCTTACCGCCCAAAGCTAAAAATTATCCCAATTGGGAAAGTCAGGGGCTGGATGGTCATATAGGAGGGCATTATCTTTCTGCGCTGTCTATGATGTATGCTTCAACAGGAGATAAGGAACTGTTGGATAGAGTAAATTACATGGTTAAGGAACTGAATCGCTGCCAGGAACAAGATCGCAATGGGTATATTGGTGGTGTTCCCAATGGGAAAGAGATGTGGGACAAAATAGCCCGGGGGGATGTGGAAGCTGTAAAGTCAAGATGGGTCCCCTGGTATAATGTCCATAAGATTTTTTGTGGTCTGCGAGACGCCTATCTTTTTACAGGCAATCAAACCGCCAGGAAGGTTTTGGTGAAGCTTTCGGACTGGTGCTGGATGGAAACACACAACCTGACCGAAGAGCAAATGCAGAAGATGCTGCAAACGGAGTATGGGGGGATGGATAAGGTGTTGGTAGATGTAGCTCAGATAACAGGTGATAAAAAATATCTGAAGTTGGCCAAAAGATTTTCAAAACATTCTTTGTTGGATCCCTTAATGGCAGGAAAGGATGAATTGACTGGATTGCATGCCAATACACAAATTCCTATTGTTTTAGGATTTGAACGCATTGCCCAGGAAACGGGAGATAAAAATTGGCAGAAAGCGGCTTCTTTTTTCTGGAATACGGTAGTGAATAACCGTTCATTGGTATTTGGAGGAAATAGTGTAGCAGAACATTTTAACCCGATGGATGATTTCTCTAGAATGATAACGAGTCCACAGGGGCCGGAAACCTGTAACACCTATAATATGTTAAAGTTGACCCGTATGCTTTATCAGGTAACAGGCGATTTAAAATATATCGACTATTACGAACGTGCTTTATATAACCAGATATTATCTACGGAGAATCTTAAGAAAGGAGGTTTTGTTTACTTTAGCTCGGTGCGTCCTCGGCATTATCGGGTCTTTTCTCAACCGGAAACCAGTTTTTGGTGTTGTGTAGGAACAGGGATGGAAAACCATTCCAAGTACGGAGGAACTATTTATGCCCATACTAAAGACGCACTATTCGTTAATCTATTCATCCCTTCCAAATTGAATTGGAAAGCGCAAGGGGTGAAACTTATACAGAAGAATCAATTTCCGGACTTATCCAAAACAACTTTAATTGTTGAGGTAACTCAACCGACTTCTTTTACCTTGAAATTTCGGTATCCGTCATGGGTGGAAAAGGGGCAATTGCATCTCTTTGTAAATGGGAAAGAGCAGCAGGTAAGCGTTGATCCTGATTCGTATATTTCTATAAAACGAGAATGGCATTCCGGGGATCGTGTTGTGGCCCACATGCCGATGCCCACTACTTTAGAAAAGCTGCCCGGTAATTTGGATTTTGTCTCTATTATGAGAGGACCAATTGTATTAGCAGCCAGAACCGGGACAAACGACCTGAAAGGAGAATTTGCAGACACCGGAAGAATGAGTCATGTAGCGTTAGGGAGAAAATATCCTTTGGAAGGAGCTCCGAAATTGATAGGAACCAAAGAGGACATCTTGTCTGAAATAAAACCGGTAAAAGGGAAAAATATGGTCTTTTCCGCCCCTCATGCTATTTATCCGGAACGATACAAGGATTTGAAATTAATCCCTTTTTTCCGAGTTGGCGGGGCTCGCTATATGTTGTATTGGCAGCATACCACTCGCCAGGATTTACAACAAGCCATAGCCGAAGATAGGGCATTAGACAAGAATTAATTACAAGTATTATTATGACAACAATAGCATGAAAGGATTTTTTACACAACTATTATTAATCTGTGGAACCGCTTTTTTAATGCTGGATTCTTTGTCTGTGATGGGACAAGCTTCCTCTTCTAAGTTGGCTGTTACTCCGCCTATGGGATGGAATAGTTACGACTGTTATGGAGCGGCTGTTCATGAGGATGAGGTTAAAGCCAATGCAGATTATGTAGCCAAAAACCTAAAACAATATGGCTGGCAATACATTGTGGTAGATTTTTGTTGGTATTATCCGCATCCGTTAAATGGCCCGGGTAGCAAGGCCAGTCCGCCACAGCAAAAACGCTTGCCCGATGGGAAATACGAACCACCGTTGCGGATAGATGAGTATGGAAGATTATTACCGGTACTTTCTAAATTTCCGTCTGCCAAAGATGGGAAAGGGTTCAAGCCTTTGGCTGATTATGTACATTCTTTAGGACTAAAGTTTGGTATTCATCTAATGAGAGGCATTCCTCGTCAGGCTGTACAGGAGAATACGCCTGTTATGGGTATGAACGGCGTTAATGCTTCCATGATTGCGGATACCAATTCTATCTGCTCCTGGATCAATCTGATGTATGGTTTGGATATGAGCAAGAAAGGGGCTCAACAGTATCTTAATGCGCTCTTTAAGCAATATGCTTCCTGGGATGTCGATTTTGTAAAAGTGGATGATATGAGCCGGCCTTATCATAAAGCAGAAATAGAGGGGTATAAAAAAGCGATTGAAAATTGTGGCCGGCCTATGGTATTGAGTCTTTCCCCGGGGAAAACGCCCTTGTCTGAGGCTAAGCATGTGGAAAAATGGGCTAATATGTGGCGTTTAGCAGATGATTTCTGGGATGAATGGAAGTTATTGAAACCCATGTTTAAGTTGGCCGCAGATTGGACGCCTTATTCGGGAGAAGGGCATTGGCCAAACCTGGATATGCTGCCTATTGGGAAACTCTCTAAGCGAGGGCCCGTGGGGCCGGAGCGTTATAGCAGGTTTAATCAGAATGAATTGCGGACGATGATGACGCTCTGGTGTATTTCTCGTTCTCCCCTCATATTGGGCGGAAACTTACCGGAAAACAGATCGGAAGATCTGGCATTTGAAACGAACGAAGAGGTGTTGGCGGTTAATCAAAAAGGGATCCATAGTCACCAATTATATCGTAAGGAGGGCCTGGTTGTATGGGTTTCCCAAATGCCGGATAAACGAACCTGGAATGTGGCCTTTTTTAATTTGAATGATAAAGCTGAGAATATGCAGGTGAATTTTTCTCAACTGGGTATCCAGGGTACGGTATCCGTAAGAGATTTGTGGGAGAAGAAGAATTTGGGAATGTTTACCGGGGAATATAATCCGTCAGTAGAAGCGCATGGAGCGATGTTATTGCAGGTGACCAAGTGAAAATGTCTTTCAATAAAAATATATTTAACCTTTATTTAATCCTAAACTGTTCTGCATGAGGGAGGATAATATAAGACAATGGATACGACAGATTGCATATAGCGATGATCAACAGGCCTTTAAGCAATTGTTCTGGCTTTATTATGATCCGTTATTGCATTTTTCCAATTCTATTGTCAAATGTAAAGAGGCTGCTGAAGAAATTGTTGAGGACGTGTTTGTAGCTGTATGGAAAAAACGGGAGAAGTTGCCTGAGGTGAGTAATTTAAAAGTCTATTTATATGTATCCGTTAAAAATTATTCTATAAACTATCTGAGGCGATCTAAACCAAATTATACGTTAGACCTGGATCATCTGGATGTTTCTGTTACCAGTACGCCAACTCCGGAGGAAGTTCTCATGGCCGGAGAAATGAAAAAAGCCATAGACAAGGCTGTTCTCAAATTGCCGCCTAAATGCCGGATGGTTTATAAGCTGGTGAAAGAAGACGGGCTTCG
>CAYRBD010000052.1:17126-23325 GCA_964422465.1 uncultured Chitinophagaceae bacterium | reverse complement strand
TTCATCATCTGTCCCGATAACTGCAATCCGGTCCCCGGGGAATATCCGTTCGTCTCTACCCGGCACATTTATCACTTTACTTCCACGCTCAATCAAGACTACATTGATCCCATAATGCTCTCGCCAGGCCAGATCAATTAGGGTTTTGCCTACGCAGGGGGATTCGGGAGGTATTTCAAGATAAGTCAGGTGACCGTCCCAGGGGATCAGATTCCGGCGACTGCGTTCCTGGGGAGTGCTCCCCCGAAGATTCACCAAAAAACGGTGTTCCATCCTGCCATAAAAAGATTGGAGCCGGTTGCGAAAAATAAGAATAAGTAAAACGATCAACAGGCAGGCGCCCATCAGGGCAATGGTTACGGAGAAGAAACTATTTAATAAGAAACCAATAATGAGTACCACAATTCCATAACGCACAGCTTCCAGCAGCACCAGCGGACCCCGGTTGTATATTTTATCCAACCACAACCTGGAAAAAGAGAGTTTCTCAATCCTGCGGAAGGCCAAAGCCCATAAAAAAGGAGCTATCAGGATAAGAGAAATACCCGTTGTTATCACTTTCACTAAAAATTGATCTTCTACCTTTTCAGAAAGCAAAGGAGTAAGGTAATTAGATATAATCAATAAAATACCCAATATGATTACGGTATGAATAATGATCGTTTTCAGGTAGGCCCGAATCAGCGTACGCCAACTGCCGATAGCCTTTATTTCCTGTGTGCTGGAGCTGTAGCTGTTAAGGTAGGTAACCCAACTGGCCGGCAGGTGCCTTTCCAGCCAGTTATAAAAAGGTTCTGAGAAACGTATCAGATAAGGCGAGCAAAAGGTGGTCAGCACCGAAACCCCAACTGCGATAGGGTATAAAAAAGGACTGGTAACTTTTAAAGTTAAACCCAGGGTGGCGATAATAAAGGAAAATTCGCCTATCTGAGCCAGGCTCATACCGGTCTGAACCGATTGCTTCAATGGCTGCCCCGAAATCAGGGAACCAACGGAAGCATTAATAATTTTACCGGCAATCACGACAAAGGTTAACAGCAGTACCGGCAGAATATAATCCGCCAGAACCGACAAATTGATCAACATACCTACCGATACAAAAAAAATGGCGCCGAAAAGGTCTTTTACCGGTTTTACCAGGGGAACTATTCTTTCGCTTTCGGGGGTTTCCGCCAATATTGACCCCATAATAAAAGCACCCAGCGCTGCTGAAAAACCCGCACGCGTAGCCAATACAACCATAATCAGGCATAAGCCGAGCGATAACACGAGCATTGTTTCCTCATTTACAAGGCGGCGTACCCTTTTGAGAAAAGAGGGCAGGAGATAGATGCCCGAAACAAACCAGAGAATCAGAAAAAAAGCCAGCTTCAAAATCGAAAAAATCATCTCGGTACCGGAAAATTGCCGACTGACCGCAACCGTAGAAAGCAACACCAACAGCAGCACGGCCACCAGGTCTTCAATTACCAATATGCCCATGACCATACCGGCAAATTTTCTGGTTTTCATACCAAGTTCTTCAAAGGCGCGAATGATAATAGTGGTAGAAGATATGGCAATAATCCCTCCCAGGAAGATGCTGTCCATGGTGGACCAACCCATCAGTTTACCGGTTATGTAACCGGTTAAAAGCATCATTGAGGCTTCGTAAACTCCCGCAATACCGGCCGTAGGGCCCACTTTTACCAGTTTTTTAAAGCTAAATTCGAGCCCCAGCCCGAATAAAAGGAAGATCACCCCTATATCGGCCCAAACCCGGAGTGTAGAAGTATCCGTAATAGTAGGAAAAATTCTAAAGTTGGGGCTGATAAGCAGGCCAACCACAATATATCCCAAGACGACCGGTTGTTTGAGCTTTTTAAAAATAATAGTAACAATACCGGCAGCGCCAAGAATAAGGGCCAGGTCTATAATTAATTGGTCAAGGTTCCCCATCTATATTTGTTCTTCACTTTTTCCTTTTGAAATCCCCATCTTTCAAAGCCTTAATAAATTGAGCCCAGGCCAGTGGATTAAAGATGTTCATAGAAGGCATTTGACCGCGGGACTGCATATATTTTTCTCTGCTTCTGAAGCTATGGCTTACCCCTTCTCCTCCATCTACGGGTGTAAGATTCATCGCAGCCCTAAGCCGCTCTATACTGGTATTTTCCCGTGCAATATCATATTGATCGCTTGGTAATTTCCAATGTAAAAAAGCATATTCAAATTCTCCCTTCGAAGGGTAAGAATGAATTACCGTGAGAGGAAGATAGGTGGTATCCTGATACAGGGGTTGCGCCAGGCCTAAAAACTGACCGTTTAAAGTGCGGGGGATAATTGCATTCGCTTTCTTAAAACCCACCACGCTAAACACCAGCGTATCCCCTCTTTCTGCCACAATTGAAAACACGCCCTCATCATTAGAAACCGTCCCCCTGTTTTTGTTTTTTATATAGATACTCACCCCGGGGATATTGCGCAGGCTGTCCGCAGTAACCACCACCCCGGAAACTTCAACCAGAGAATCATTTATGGCTGTATCCTTTTTATGCTGAGCAAGGCTGAGCAAGGGAAGTAACAGAAAGGGCGCTATGACGGTAAAAACCTTTTTCATTTATTCAAAGGTACATCTTTTGCTCATTTAACACAGAAATCAGAGTTTTGTTATCCTCAAATCATTTCGGATAAAAGGGTACAAAATAAACAGGATTTGGTTAACTTTGTACACATAATAAATAAATTTAAATATCTTTTAACTTATGATATCAAAAGAAGACGTGATAGAAGCGCTGGGCCATGTGATAGACCCTGATTTTAAAAGAGACCTGGTTACCCTGAAAATGGTAAAAGATGTGGAAGTTGACGGAAAAACAATTGCATTCACCGTAGTACTTACCACGCCAGCCTGTCCTCTGAAAGAGCAAATCCATAACGATTGTGTCAATACCATGCATCGTTTTTTTGGGGACGATATTGAATTAAAAATAAACATGACCTCCCGCGTAACATCCAAGCGTGGTGAAAATGAAAACCTGTTGCCCGGTGTAAAAAATATTGTGGCTGTGGCCAGTGGCAAAGGCGGAGTAGGGAAATCCACTGTTGCAGCCAACCTGGCGCTGGCTTTGGCCCAGGATGGTGCCAGAGTTGGTCTTATGGATGCAGATATATATGGCCCCAGCGTGCCTATTATGTTTGGTGTTCGTGGCGAAAGACCCATGATGACTAAGGTAAATGGCAAAGGCGTTATTGTTCCACTGGAGCGCTACGGCCTCAAACTCATGTCTATCGGGCTGCTGGTAGATGAAAAACAAGCCCTTGTATGGCGCGGCCCGATGGTCAGCAGCGCCATCAAACAATTTGTAAAAGATGTATATTGGGGAGAACTGGACTACATGATTATTGATCTGCCTCCCGGCACAGGTGATATTCATCTGACGATGGTTCAAACCATGCCCATAACTGGCGTCGTCATCGTGACTACTCCTCAGCAAGTGGCGCTGGCCGATGCCAAAAAAGGAGTGACCATGTTCAGCACCGGTGGCATTAAAGTACCAGTACTGGGGATTGTAGAAAATATGGCCTACTTTACACCTGCAGAGCTTCCTGAAAATAAGTATTTCATCTTCGGAAGGGAGGGAGGCAGCCAATTGGCAGCAGATTTTGATATCCCCTTATTAGGACAAATTCCGCTCGTGGAGAGCATTTGTGAAGGAGGAGATGTTGGCGTTCCGGTAATGATGGGAGATGATGCCATAACCAAAGAAGCTTTCTCAAAGTTGTCAAAGAATGCAGCCCGGCAGATTGCCATCCGAAATGCCAAACTCGACCCGACAAAAATTGTTGAAATAGTAAGATAAGAAGGATGATAAGACAAGGATTGATAATTGTAGATGTACAAAAAGATTTCTGTCCCGGTGGCGCCTTACCGGCCGGCCAGGGCAATGAAATTATACCGGTTATTAATCAGCTAATCCCGAAATTTGATTATGTTATAGCATCAAAAGACTGGCATCCTCAAAAAACAGTTCATTTTGACAAATGGCCTCCTCATTGCATACGAGGGGCTAAAGGGGCGGCTTTTCACGAGGGATTAAACCTTTCCGGGATCCATCTGGTAGCGCTGAAAGGTACCGGCAACACAGACGATGGGTATAGTGCCTTTGAAGCGACTAATATTGATATGGAATTTGAGTTAAAAAGAAAGAATATCCATGAGGTCTATATTACCGGCATAGCTACTGAATATTGCGTACTATCCACTGCTATGGATGCTTTAAAATCAGGATTCAAAGTAAACGTGATTACCGATGCCGTTGCCGCTGTGGAACAGCAGTCCGGGGATCACGAAAAAGCCTTGACAAAAATGCAAAAAGCCGGAATAATACTCCTGACTTCTGAAATGATTATTCTTAACAAATGAACACGAGGGCCATTACCACAGGAAACAGGATCATAGACTTTTACTGTCATCTTCTTCCCGATTTTGCTCTTCCCGAAGGAGTTTCCATCATGCACCCTTACAGGGATGAAAAAGTAAAAAGAGTCATTTCCACCTTCTATGGCAAGTTCTATAAGGATACCCGGCCCCGTATCCTGATCCTTGGTATTAATCCCGGAAGACTGGGCGCCGGTATTACAGGGATCGCTTTCACTGATCCGGTTCTGCTGAAGGAAAATTGTGGTATTGCCAATGATTTTGACCCCAAAAAAGAACTTTCCGGAGCCTTTATCTATGAAATGATAACCGCTTATGGCGGGCCAGAGAAATTCTACGGCCGCTTCCTGCTTTCCTCTCTTTGTCCGCTCGGTTTTATTAAAGAGGGAAAAAATGTGAATTATTACGACCATAAGGAACTTCAACGTGCGGCCACTCCTTTTATATTGGAAAGTCTTTTAAAGCAAAAGGCCATGATGGGCGCCCATGAAGTCTGTCTTTGTCTTGGAGGAGGAAAGAATTACCAGTACTTTTGTAACCTTAATAAAAAACATCATTTATTTTCTGAGATATTACCTCTTCCACATCCCCGCTGGGTGATGCAGTACCGGAGGAAACAAAAAGAGACCTTTATTAACCTCTACCTTGAGAAAATGGAAAAGGCTCTATCTTTGATAAGGGAAAACAAATAAAATATACCTATGGTTAAACGATTTTTTTTTCTCCTCCTGTTCCTCAGTTTTACCGGAACCTTTACGCTGCGTGCACAGCCTGCCGACCTTAAGCCCATAAAGGTGGGGGTGGCCGGGTCTCCTCCCTTTGTCGTAAATATTCAGCAACAATCGGGAATTTCTCTTGAGATATGGCAGGCCATGGCCGGCATCCGGGGTTTACAATATCAGTTAGTCCCTTTTGATGACGTTCCCCATGCCATTGCCGCAATGGATTCTGGCGAAGTGGATGCCGTAATAGGGCCGATAAGTATTACTTCTGAACGTGCGGAACTGGCTAAATTTACCCAGCCCTATTACCAGTCCAGCCTTTCTATCTTATCCCGTACAGAGCCCCCGTCTCTGTGGCAAAGGATCAAACCTTTTTTCAGCATTCATTTTTTCATGGCCGTCCTCATTTTCCTGTGTATTCTGGGGATCGTGGGTACCTTGCTGTGGATGGCGGAACGGCATAAAAACCCCGAACAATTTCCGGATGAGCCGGCCCGGGGCATAGCCAATGGCATGTGGCTGGCCATCGTAACCATGTCCACCGTTGGCTATGGGGATAAGGCAGCCGTAAGCCTGGCCGGGCGCGTTATTACAGGATGCTGGATCGTTATCTCTATTATTTTTGCCACCAGCATGGTAGCCGGTATAGCCAGTACGCTCACGCTCACCGGTCTCAATTCTTCCGTTATTACGCAGGCAAAACAACTCAACGGCAAAAAGGTAGCTGTAGTACAAAGTTCACCTGCCGATGAATTTATTCATCAGTTTGGTGGCAAAGAGGTGGATGTCGAAAACCTTGAAGAGGGCTATAACCTCCTGAAGAGTAAAAAAGTAGATGCAGTAGTTTATGACCGGCCACAAATGCTTTATTTCCTCAAAGAACATCACGACGATGATGTGTCAATCTCTAAGTTTCAATACATGCGCCAGGGATATGGCTTTGCAGTCCCTTTAAATTCCACGGGCCTGCATGAAATAGATATTGACCTGCTGAAACTGCAGGAATCCGGAAGAGTAAACCGAATTGTCTCCGAATGGCTGGGTACCAACGATGAGT
>CAYRBD010000052.1:3297-17026 GCA_964422465.1 uncultured Chitinophagaceae bacterium | reverse complement strand
TGACCAACTTACCATATACACAGACGGCGCTTCCCGCGGCAATCCAGGCCCCGGCGGATATGGAGCTATTTTGCAATGGGGAAAACACCGAAAGGAGTTGTCTGCAGGTTATAAACATACCACCAACAACCGGATGGAACTCATGGCCGTCATTGCTGCACTTGAGGCGTTAAAGAAAGAAGGACTTCCCATTACCATTTATTCTGACAGTAAATATATTGTGAATGCGGTAGAAAAAAAGTGGGTTTTTGGATGGATGAAAAAGGGATTTCAAGGGAAAAAGAACAAAGACCTCTGGTTGCGGTTTCTTTCTTTGTACAATAAACATCGCATCAAATTTGTATGGGTAAAAGGCCATGCAACCAATCCTTTAAATAACCGCTGTGATCAACTGGCTACTCAGGCGGCGGATGAGGCGGCTTTTCTTATTGATGAGGGCTTTGAAAGTCTTTAAACAAAGTAATTTCTTTGTTGTTACATAAGAACTAAATCTATTATTTAAAGCAAAAGTTTATTTTATGAAAGCGAACATTGGATTACTGGATGAACATGCAAAGCAAATTGCACTCATACTCAATACACTACTGGCAGATGAAACTGTTTTGTACACCAAAACCCGTAATTATCATTGGAACATTGAGAGTACCAGTTTCATTGAAATGCATGAATTTTATGAAAGTCAATACAACGTCCTGGAAGGCATAATTGACGAGGTAGCAGAAAGGGTTCGCAAAATCGGGCATTTTGCCGAAGGCCGTTTAAAAGATTATATTGAACTGACTAACCTGGAAGAGCCGGAATATACCGATGACCAGCAAACTCAAATTAAGAATCTGCTGGAAGATCATGAGACCTTATGCCGGACACTCCGTGGCCATATCCCGGAAATAGAAGATAAATTTAAAGATGTAGGTACGGCAGACTTCCTGACCGGGGTTTTAAAGGAGCATGAGAAAATGGCCTGGATGCTGCGTGCGTACGTAAAATAAATAAGAGAACTTATATCCTTTTGACATAGCTCCGCCATTTTTCTAAAACAGCCTTAATATCCGGGGGTAACTCGCTTTCGAAATACAACCGTTCTCCCGTTCGGGGATGTATAAATCCAAGGGACCTGGCATGTAAAGCCTGCCTCGGAAGCAGCGAGAAGCAATTGTCCACAAACTGACGGTATTTAGTAAAGACGGTTCCCTTTACAATCCGGTCTCCGCCATAAGTGCTGTCATTAAATAATGGATGGCCGATGTGCTGTAAATGAACGCGGATCTGGTGAGTGCGTCCTGTTTCCAGACGACATTCCAATAGGGTTACATAGTGAAACTTTTCTAATACTTTATAATGTGTAATGGCTGGTTTCCCATATTCTCCCTCCGGGAAGGCTGCCATTTTTTTACGGTGGCGGGGATTTCTCCCTATTTGGGCTTCAATGGTTCCTTCCGGTTCTTCAAAATCTCCCCAGGCGAGCGCCTGGTAGGTACGGTCAACGGAATGGTCATAAAATTGTTTTGCCAGATGGTTCAGGGCTTGTTGGGTTTTACCAACCACCAATAAACCGCTGGTGTCTTTATCTATGCGATGAACCAGTCCAAAACGAGATAGCTCCGGATCAACCCCTTCCTGAGAGCGATACCCCATATACCAGGCCAGGCCATTTAGCAATGTACCGGTATAATTGCCATTGGCCGGATGGACAACCATGCCGGCTGGCTTGTGTACCACCAGAACCTCCTCATCTTCAAAGCGGATATCCAGGGGAAGTTTTTCCGGAATAACACGTGTATCTACCGGTTCTTTAGTAGTATAAACCACAATCTCATCGCCCGGCTTTATTTTATAATTGGGTTTTATGGGATTGCTGTTAACGAGGATCATGCCTGCCTGTGCCGCCTGTTGAATTTTATTACGGGTAGCATGCTCAATACGGGCAGTCAGGAATTTATCAATACGCAGGGGCTCCTGGCCGCCATCTACCTTCAGGCTTACACGTTCGTACCAATCTGCATCCGCTGCATGCTCCTCTGATGGCGGGCCGGGCTCTTTGTTCATAGCACAAAAATAAGGGTTTGAACAGAAGTAACCCTGTAAATTTAAAAAGAAAGGATTTTTCTTTCAAATCATCTAAAAAGAGAGTACTTTTGCAGTCCATCACTGCGAAGGTGGCGAAACCGGTAGACGCGCTACTTTGAGGGGGTAGTGCCCGAAAGGGCGTGGGAGTTCGAATCTCCTCCTTCGCACTTTTTCCCTTAGCCTTTCTGTTTGTAATACTCCCTTTTAACTTTATTTCAAGCCGCTGACATGATTTAGACAGTCGTTGCCTAAATAGTAGTAACAAATTTGTTACCTTTATATTATAATGAAAGCAGGGGAGGTCATCAAATTGATTGAAAAAGATGGTTGGGAATTCAATCGACAAAAAGGTAGTCATAAAATCTTTAAGCATCCTATAAAGAGAGGTATTGTTGTGGTACCAGAACATGGAAAGAAAGATATTCCTCCCGGGACTTTAAAAAGTATTAAAAGACAAGCCGGCTTATGAAAAAATTACAATTAATACTAGAGAATAACAATAAAGAATGGTATGGCCGTATAGAAGGTATAGGGAACTTTATGCCTGTAAGTTGTGCTCCATCGGTAGAGGAAGTAGAAAAAGGAATCCGAAACTTAATCAAAGATCACCAGGAAAATGATGAGCCTGATGAATGGGAGGATATAAATGCAGATAAGGTTGTCTTTGAACATGGTTATGATCTTACGGACTTGTTCAATCAATTTAGTGTACTTAAAATATCTTCAATAGCTAAAATGGCAGAGATGCCCCCTTCTCTTCTTCGCCAATATGTTACTCATAAAAAATTTCCAGGGAAGGACCAGGCAATGAAAATTGAAAAGGTTATAAAGAATATTGCACAACGATTGTCAGATATCGTTATCGATACTTAAAAATCATATAAATACAAGCTGCCAATTGATTAAAATCAGCAGCCTGCAAAATAAATCGGTTAGGCATAAACAGACTCTTTGCCAAAATGCTTTGTCAGCATATAGTACACTACCGCCCGATGCTTATTACGGTTGGAAGACCCGTACTGATCCAGTACCTTCTGGATGCCTTTGTCTAATGCGTCATTGTCGGACAAGCCCAACTTCTTGATCAGGAAGCTTTCTTTTACAGTCGTTATCTCATCCGGGTCGGAAGCGGATACCGTAGAAGCGTCCTGATTATAAATTGAAGGTCCGCAACCAATAGTTACCTTGGTTAGCAGATCCATATCCGGGTTTACGCCAAATTTGTTTTTTAAGTCTTCGGCATACTTTTGGATTAAATCATCTCTTTTTCCCATAGTTTAAATTTTTTCTCAAATATATAAAAAATTATTGAACTACTGGAAATACCGATATACGTAAGCGGGTGGCGCCCATAGGAATAAGGGTAATTGGCTCTGCCGGTTGCTGCACTATTAGCGGACTTTGGGGTACTGCCCCCGCCAGTCCATGTTCATCCAACTGCCAGGAAGATATTTGTTTCCCTTGTGTTACCAATTGAATAGGGACAGCCTCGGGAGTAAAAGGATAATTATCATCAGGCCAGCCTTTCTTTACCACTTTAAATAATTTGGCAATAGAGTTGCTATCTAACAGCAATCCAAAGTTCCAGGGGCTGCCGGGCTCAATCGTATAGGCCGGCCAGTTAGCGGTATCTACATTAGGAATCCAATGAGAATCATGCAGCGCCGTCTTTTCAGGATCCACTTTTTTGATATTCTCCTTTATTTTCAGGGAAAAGGTTAGCGGGCCGTAGTAAATGCTTACGCTTTTTTTGTCCTGTTTCCATTCTTTTACTTTCAATTCTCTTGGTAAATAGAGGGTAAGGGAATCTCCTTCTTTCCATGTATTCTCAATACGGGCATAATGATCGCCGGTTAACGCTGCCGCTTGTTTTTTACCATTCACCAAAACGGCAGCCCCGGCACACCAGCCCGGGACACGTAAATAAATTGGGAATCGGGCTTCCTCAGAGGTATGAATAATAAAGTGAATGCTGTCTGAAAAAGGATAATGGGTCTGTTCTTCCAATGTTACCTCCGTGCCTTTCCCGACTTTGGCAGTTACTTCACTTGCCGCATATAAAACAGCCGCCAGTCCATTATCGGGAGTTGCCATCCATAAATTTTCAGAATAATAAGGCCACCCTTGAGTGTGATTATGTTGACAGCAACGATTGCTAAGAGGGTTCATCATAAAGAAAGGCCCTTTATTTTGAATACCCGGGCTGTGATTAGTGGCATCGCTGGTTACCATATTGGGAGCGGTAAAATACCGAAGTGCTTTAAAATCGGGCATGAGCGCAGCCGGATAGGTATTGAAGGCCACATCCTCACAATTATCTGCCCAAAGTGGATCTCCGGTAAACCGCAGGAGCATTTCATCTGAGTTCATTTGCTCTACCATCCCACAGGTTTCAATAGCTTGATGCGGACCTGTATAACCTTTTCTCGCGTTCTCATCGGCCCCATACATTCCCCCGGGGACCTGACCATATAACTTCCTGATAAAATGGAAATTATGATAAGAGGCCTTCAGGTCAGCGCTATCCCCACTCTGCAAATAAAAAATAGCCGGTTCCCTGAAACCCTGTGCAATATTGACGTTGTGCCAATTGGGAAGGTTGCCTTGTTGTTCCCAGTCAGCCGTATTACGGTGTACTTTTTCTGCCAGCTTCAAAAGCCATTTTTCTCCTGTTCTGTTATACAGCCAATAGACGCTATACAGATTATCGCCTCCCCGGCTGTTGCCCCAGTAATCTTCCAAAAAGGCTGAATCTGGCAATTGCATCTCCCATCTAAAATATTTTTCCATGAAGGGGATCACCCGTTCATCCTTGCTGTAATCATAATAGGACTGCATACACCAGAGCATTACCATATTAGGCCAGAGATCCGGTTTACCGCTTGCCCGGTTCTGCTCCGCTCCAAAATAACCATCTTTGCGCTGACCATTCAATACCCCATTTATCCAAACCTTCGCTTCAGCAATCATGGCGGTATCTCCCAAAATATAAGCCAGGTCACCATACCCCTTTAACCAATAAGGCACTTCCTCCCATCCGTTTATGCCTGCTCCGGTCGGGCTGAGCCAGGCATTGTCTTTCTTTTGCAACCAGGCGCTCACCTCCTCCAGATGGCCCGTCATGCCGTTTTTTGCCCGATGAAGGCTTTCTAACAGCCATCCTTTCGGCTTTATACTGCCAATAGGCAATTTGATAAAAGAAGCTGCTTTTAGAGGAGTTTTGTTACTGATGTAGAAATCATTCCGGGAAGAAGTGGGAGGGCGGTATAGAGACATAATTTGAATACCGGAATCAGACGAATCGTTTTTACAGCCTGATCCCAGGATTAGTAAACTAATGATACTTAAAAAAAATAAAGCATTTTTCATGATGAAAAAGTGATTTAAGAAGAATATATTATTCCAATTCAATTATGTCAATTTCGGAAGAAATCATTCCTTCCACTTCTCCTCCAGCGCCTTGATATAAAATCCACCAACTACACTTCTGGCCTGAAACCCCACTTGTTTGCCATCGGTAGTCTGATACCAGTCACTCACCGGAACCCGTGTTGGGGTTTCACATATATAAGTATAAACCGGATCCATCAGGGTGTGAAAATCTTTTGCATTATCCGCCAAAGTAGCCGTCCACAGAATCCAGTCCGCCTTCGTATATGTTGCCCTACTGTCCAAAGGAAGGCCAAATTTGGTCAGTTTGGTCCTATAATATTTGATCTCTTTCTGGGCGACAGATTTCGGGAAGATATTCAAATTCAACACCTTATCCCATACCAAATTATATTTCTGGCTCCAGGTTCCTTTTTTATCAAAAGTAAGGCTATAATGATCACCATCCGCAGCCATCCGCATCCACTGACGGGCATATTTTCGAGCCAGATTAAGATAAGCTCTTCCGGTATCTCTCCTTCCCATTTTGTCGGCTATATATCCATAACTGGCCAGTCCCATAATAGCCTTGATAGATAAATTTGCATTATGAGCCAGATGGCCCGCAAAATCGTCTGTACACAACTGGTTGGCAGGGTCCAGCCCGTTACCTTTTAAATAATGAGCCCAGGTGGTCAGTTGTTTCCAATGTTTTTTGGCAAAATCGGGATTCCCATCTGCGCGGGTAATAGCTGCAGATAGTACCAACATATTGCCGGACTCTTCCACCGGCATTGGTTCTCCATAGGTTTGGCCATTGGCTATCGGATAAGTTCCCACATCATGAGCGGCATAAGGATGGGCATACTGGCCGCTTTCGCTATAATAGAGAATAGGAATCATCATGCCTTTCAGCAAATCAGGGTTATACATCAGCGCTAAAGGAGATGAGGGATAAGTGATATCTACCGTTGCGATAGAACCATTGCTAAAGTTTTCCTTACTGAAAAATAAAGGATTCCCTTTTGGGCCTTCCACTAATTTATGAGCAGCCATAAATTGCCGGTAAACCAGTTCACAAATCTTTGCATATTTTTCTCCTCCTGCCGCAATCAACTGGTCATGTATTTGCTGATCTAAATGATCACATTTTTTAATTAAAGACGCATATTCATTTTCTGATTGATTAAGCAGTTCCTTTATCGTCATGCCCTTTCTTGCCCACCAGCCTTTCAGCTTGTGGTGAAAATATTCTATCGGATAAATTTCGTCATAGGCTAAGATAACATGTCTGCTCTCCGGCGATACGGTTACTGTTCCCAAATCATAGGCTGCTGCCAGAGTGACCGGCCGATCCCCTGCCGGACGCGGCTTACCGGTATCATCCTTTGAAGACAAAGCCCCGGTTTTTACAAAAAGCCCTACAGAGGTTGAAGAAGCAGCAATAAGAGTAGAGGCCCTGTTTTCTTTGGGCACTCCAAGATAAAGGTAACCCCAGTCAATACGAACGTCATCTCCCTTGCGGCCTAAAATATCCTGGGACGTAGTGCCTACTCGCATTATATTCAGGTTGTCCGCCTTAGACCGCTCCCAGATTACTTTTTGATCCGGTGTATTTACGGCCAGATTCCCTGCAGCGCTAAAATAAAGCTGCACTTGATGAGCCTTCCCATCAGTGGAATGCACTTTAAAAGAAATGTAATTTGCAGGCCTGGAAAGAAGATCCAGGTTCTTGGGAAGCAAAGGGGAACTAAAGGTTAAATCCAACAAGACCCCATTGGCTTTAAACTTGTAAAATGTCTGCGTTGCAGTTATTTTCACACTTTCCTGCTTCGCCTTTTGAATCGAGTAAGAGGGCTTCAGTTGGTCTATTAATCCGGCATCCAGATAAGCCCCTCCCGCTGTATTGGCAATGTGAATGGCCATGACATTTTCTCCTTTTGTCAAAGCCTTTTTAGCTGCTTCCCGGATAGGAAATGCTTCCGGGGCATGATTCCAGCCCTTGGTTTGGAAAGCCAAAACGCCATTGAGATACACCTCTATATTGTCATCATGGTTCAGGTTCAGCATTAGTTGATCAAAAGAGGTTGTATTCAGGTTGAAAGTTCGCCGCACCCAGAGGTCATGGGTGTCCCATTTATTAGGCGCATTGCTTCCATCAGAAAAGGCGCCCACCGCATTTTTCCAGGATTGATCATTAAAATCCTTCCGGATCCAGCCGGATGGAGGCTTCGAAGTAGAATACTTCCAGGCGTCTGTTTTACCCGTTAAGGGCAATATGGTTTTTATTTGTGGAATAGGTTGCCCCAAAAAATAATAGGTTTTTCCATCTACCCTGATCATGCCTTGCAGCGAGTTTTCTTTACCGGTCCAATGGACCGTAGGCGCTGCATTCAGGGTGTCATTAAAGGACCAAATACTAAAATAGGGATCAACAGTTACAAGTGGATAGGCCGGGGGACGAAAATTCTGGGCTTGTAATCCCCATCCCGCAAATATCAAAATCAATAAACCGGTCATTCTTTTCATCATATTCATCATTGCTTCTCTAAACTTAAATTATCCTCTTTTTACAATGGGATAAAAGTAAACGTTTTAGCAGGACTTTTTCAATCCTGTTAACAAAAAGTCCTTTGAATTTACGTAATTTTGCGTGCAATTATTTCCAAAAAGATAATTGCTATGCCTGCAACAAGCTCCAAGTTCATCGGTGAGGGGCTCACCTTTGACGATGTTTTATTAGTTCCCGCTTATTCGGAAGTGCTTCCCCGGGAAGTCAATATATCTACAAGGCTGACTAAAGCGATCAGTTTGAACTTTCCAATGGTTTCCTCCGCGATGGATACGGTTACCGAATCCCAGATGGCTATTGCTATGGCCAGAGAAGGGGGAATGGGTATTTTACATAAAAACATGTCTATTGAAAGGCAGGCAGAAGAAGTACGTAAAGTAAAACGAACTGAAAACGGCCTTATTCTTGATCCCATCACTTTATCCGAAGAGGCAACGATAAAGGAAGCGCTCTCTCTGATGGAAGAAAATCACATTGGGGGAATTCCTATAATAAATAAAGAAGGAAAATTGGTTGGGATATTAACCAATAGGGACCTCCGGTTTCAAAGAAACCTGCGCCTTAAGGTTAGTGAAGTCATGACCAGCGAAAATCTGGTAACGGCCCCCAAAGGGACCGACCTCAAAAAGGCCGAGCGCATATTACAAAAGCACAAAATTGAAAAGCTCCCTGTAGTAGATAAAGCAGGAAGACTTATCGGGTTGATCACTTACCGCGATATTTTGCAAGTTCAGAGTTTTCCCAGCGCCGTAAAAGATGAGTATGGTCGCCTGTTGGTGGGTGCCGCTATTGGCATAACGGCAGACCTGCTTGATCGGGTGGAAGCCCTGGTTCAGGCAGGAGTAGATGTTGTATGTCTGGACAGCGCTCATGGGCATTCAAGAGGGGTTCTGGAGGCCCTTAAAGGGGTTAAATCCAGTTTTAAGAAGCTTCCGGTTATTGCGGGAAATGTTGCTACGGGGGCCGGGGCCAGCGCGCTGGCCGATGCCGGTGCTGATGCAGTAAAGGTAGGCGTTGGCCCGGGTTCTATTTGTACTACGCGGGTAGTCACTGGTACCGGCATGCCTCAGTTGACCGCCATTATGGAAGCAGCAGTTGCACTCAAAAGCCGGAAAATTCCCGTGATAGCCGACGGAGGTATTCGTTATACCGGTGATATGGTAAAAGCGCTCGTGGCGGGCGCTTCCTGCGTAATGGCTGGATCGGTGTTTGCGGGGGTGGAAGAAAGCCCGGGAGAAACCGTTATTTACGAAGGTCGAAAGTTTAAAACCTATCGGGGCATGGGGTCTATAGAGGCCATGGCCGAAGGGAGCAAAGATCGTTATTTTCAGGATGTAGAATCTGATATTAAGAAGTTGGTACCCGAGGGAATTGTAGGGCGCGTGCCTTACAAGGGAACTTTAAATGAAGTAGCACAAATGTTTATTGGCGGGCTGCGGGCAGGAATGGGGTATTGCGGCGCCAAAGACATCCCTACACTGCAAAAAGCGAAGTTGATTAAAATTTCTGCTGCCACGGTAAAAGAAAATCATCCACACGATATTTCTATTACAAAAGAGGCGCCCAACTATAGCCGCTGATAAATCAAATACAGATGTCAATAAAAAAGAACAAGGCAGATCTGGAAAAGCTCGAAAAGTTACTGGATGAAGCTGGATATGTACTGCGTCTGGAAAAAGGTAATTTTAACAGTGGCTATTGCATTTTGGAACATAGAAGAGTGGTAGTGGTAAATAAATTTTTGGACATTGAAGGGCGCGTGAATGTACTTTCTGACCTGGCACCCGAGTTGAAAATCGAACTCAACCGGCTCACTACAGAATCCAAGAGGTTTTTAGAAAGTCTTTTATCGGAGGAAGAAAAAGGAAAACGGCTACACCAGATGGTAGAACAGGAAATAGAACTGGGTCAACAGGAAAAAGTGGCCGAAAATGAACAGGTCCAGGATGAAAAAACGGAAGAATAGTATAAAAGGGCTGATATTTTGAAAATTACATTCCTCGGTACTGGTACCTCGCAGGGGGTTCCCATGATTGCCTGCCCTTGCGAAGTTTGCACTTCGGAGAATCCTAAAGATAAACGTCTGCGAAGCAGCATCCTGATACAACAGGAAGATTTAAACATTGTTGTGGATACCACTCCCGACTTCCGGTACCAGATGTTACGAGCACGGATAACTCACCTGGATGCCATCCTTATTACCCATTCTCATAAAGACCATATTGCCGGAATGGATGATGTGCGCGCTTTTAATTATTTCCAGAACAGAGCAGTTGATATTTATGCTACAGAAGCAACACAATTGGCTATCCGCAGAGAATTTGCTTATGTTTTTGCCGAAAAACGATATCCCGGAATCCCCGATATCAGGTTACATACTATAAATTCAGAACCTTTTGAGGTAAAAGGGTTGCAGGTAACCCCCATACACGTCATGCATTATAAAATGCCGGTGGTGGGTTTCCGGATTGGAGATTTCACCTATATAACCGATGCCAATTTTATTGATCCAATTGAGAAAAATAAATTATCAGGTACTAAAGTGTTAGTCCTGAATGCCCTGCGGAAAAAAGAACACCTCTCACATTTTACCCTATCTCAGGCGATTGCCCTTTCAAATGAAATTGGTGCAGAGGAAACGTATTTTACACACATCAGCCATCAAATGGGGCTTTACGACACGGTTCAAAAAGAACTGCCTGCCGGGAAGTACCTGGCCTATGACGGCCTGGAAATACATTGCAATTAAAACACTAAAAACAACAAAGAAATGACCATTACAGAAGCTCAGGAACGTGTAGATCAATGGATTAAAGAACATGGCGTACGCTATTTCAATGAGCTCACAAATATGGCCATCCTCACAGAAGAAGTGGGAGAAGTGGCTCGTATTATTTCCCGGAAATACGGGGAACAATCTTTTAAAGAAAGTGATAAAAGAAAAGAACTGGCAGATGAGCTATCCGATGTATTATGGGTCTTGTTATGCCTGGCTAATCAGACGGGAGTGGACCTGTCTGTAGCCCTGGAACAGAATTTCGTAAAGAAAACCAACCGGGATGCTTACCGTCACCAGCAAAATGACAAGCTACAATAGTTTCTAAGCCCTATATTTGCAACGCTATGGAAAAAAAACAGACTACCCTTCAGGAACTCATTGCTCATTGTAAAGAATATGGATTCATATTTCCTTCCAGCGAAATATATGACGGCTTAAGCGCTGTTTATGATTACGGACAAAACGGCGCACAATTGAAAAAGAACATCCGGGATTACTGGTGGAAATCCATGACACAGATGCATGAAAATATCGTTGGGCTGGATGCTGCCATTTTTATGCACCCAACCACCTGGAAGGCTTCCGGGCATGTGGATAATTTCAGCGATCCTATGTTGGATAACAAAGACAGCAAAAAGCGGTACAGAGTGGATCATCTGATCGAAGGGAAAGCAGAGAAATTACAATCTAAAGGAAAGGAAAAAGAAGCAGCAGCTTTGCTTGCAAAAATGGAAGAACTGCTCAAAAAGGATGATTTCAGTGGATTGAAAAAACTTATTGAAGAGGAAAATATTGTTTGCCCGATATCCGGCACTTCTAATTGGACGGACATCCGTCAATTTAACCTTATGTTTTCAACCCAGGTGGGTAGTGTAAGTTCAGAAACAAGTGAGTTGTACCTTCGGCCAGAGACGGCACAGGGCATTTTTGTTAATTTTTTAAATGTACGTAAAACCGGCAGAATGAAAATCCCTTTCGGGATTGCACAAACCGGGAAGGCCTTCCGTAACGAGATCGTAGCCCGTCAGTTTATCTTCCGTATGCGGGAATTTGAGCAGATGGAAATGCAATTTTTCGTCCGCCCGGGGACAGAATTAGAATGGTACGAACATTGGAAGGCAGAGCGTCTGAAATGGCATCAGAGTCTCGGCATAGCCCCCTCCCGTCTCCAATTTCACGACCATGCCAAACTGGCCCATTATGCTAACGCCGCCGTGGATATAGAATATAATTTTCCTATCGGGTTTAAAGAAGTGGAAGGCATTCATTCCCGCACGGATTATGACCTCAGTCGCCATCAGGAGTTTTCAGGAAAAAAGATGCAATATTTTGATCCGGAAATCAGTAAAAACTACATCCCCTACGTAGTAGAAACTTCGGTAGGGCTCGACCGCACGCTGATGATGGTGTTGAGTGAAGCCTATCAGGAAGAAGAAGTTCCTACAAACGACCCCAACAAGACGGATACCCGGAAGGTTATGCGTTTTGATCCGAGACTGGCACCCATAAAACTGGCCATTCTTCCCCTCATAAAAAAACAGGGATTGCCTGAGATCGCCCGGGAGTTGATGGATAATTGCAAGCCTTATTTTCAATGCTGGTATGAAGAGAAAGACAGCATTGGGAAACGTTATCGCCGACAGGATGCCATCGGTACTCCTTTTTGTGTAACCATAGACCACCAAACCAAAGAAGATGAAACGGTAACCATTCGCTACCGCGACAGTTTGCAACAGGAACGGCTGAAGATGAGTGAAGTAAAAGACCGGGTATTACAGGCCATCGGGAATTAAAAGAATAAGGAAGCCGGAATTAAACTAAATGACTTCCTTTCTGTTATTCAAACATACTCAAAACAGCAGCGTATGTTATCCAGATATGTATTATCCATGGTTTTGCTCAGCCTTACATTCGCTTCCTGTGCCCAAAATAAGAAATCTACTATGAGTGAGACAGCGCCAATGGCTAAAAATCTGCAAAAGCCGACCACTGCCGGCGAAGAATTGGACACCGCTACCTTTGGAGAAGGCTGCTTCTGGTGTTCAGAGGCTTTCTTTACCCAATTGAGAGGCGTAAAAGAAGTTGTTTCCGGTTTCTCCGGGGGGCATGTTCCCAATCCCACTTACCAGGAAGTATGCACCGGAACCACCGGCCATGCGGAAGTGAGTAATATTGTTTATGATCCTTCCGTAATCAGTTTCGACCGCCTGTTGGAAGCTTTTTGGGAAAGCCACGACCCGACCACACTTAACCGTCAGGGAAATGACATAGGTACCCAATACCGCTCTGTTATCTTTTACAGGAATGAGTATCAAAAGCAGGAAGCCGAAAAATATAAAAAGAAGCTGGATCAATCCGGCGCCTACGACAAACCCATTGTTACGGCTATAGAACCTTTTAAAGCATTTTATTCTGCTGAAGAATATCTCCAGGACTATTACGCGAATAATCCTAATCAGGCTTATTGTCGTTTTGTCATCCGTCCCAAGTTGGAGAAATTTAAGAAGGTCTTTAAAGATGAGTTAAAGTAGCTGCTATTATATTAACCTTTGGCTCTTAACTTACGACTATGCCTCGGCTTCGCCTGGCAACCAATGACTTGCGACTTATTAACCCAAACTGAAAACCCTCAACTAATTTCCTATGGACACCACCTGGTACTCCCTTCTCCATCCTGAAAAAACAGATTCTCCTGCTCTGTTGGTCTATCCGGAGCGTATCCGTCATAACATCAGGGAAATGGTTCAAATGGTCGGCAATAAGACACAAAGGCTGATGCCGCATGTAAAAACCATCAAAATGCCGGCTATCGTAAAGATGGAAATGGAAGCGGGAATTCACCAGTTTAAATGCGCAACCATTGCAGAGGCAGAGATGCTGGGAGAATGTGGTGTAAAAAGAGTATTAATTGCCTATCAGTTAAACGGCCCGAAGATTCTGCG
>CAYRBD010000052.1:0-3197 GCA_964422465.1 uncultured Chitinophagaceae bacterium | reverse complement strand
ATTGATAAGTTGAAAGCCGCCGGATTGCATCCTATAGAGGTGGTTGCAGGAGGCAGCCCTACCTTTCCTTTTCATGCCACTAATCCGGATGTAATCTGCAGCCCCGGCACTACGCTGCTGTGGGATAAGGGTTATCAATCCGCTTTCCCGGAATTACCCTTTCTGCCGGCAGCCGTATTGCTCACCCGGGTTATTTCCAAACCGCGGAAAAATATCCTTACCACAGACCTCGGGCATAAATCCGTGGCGGCAGAAAACGCTATAGAAAAACGAATCTTTTTTCTAAATTTGAGAAATTATAAGGTCCGTTCCCAGAGTGAAGAGCACCTGGTAATTGCACTTGAAGAACTCAACGATTTAAAAGTCGGAGAGGCGCTGTATGGATTGCCTCACCATATTTGCCCAACCGTAGCTTTGTATGATGAAGTACAGGTAGTAGAAAAAGGAAAAGTTATCGCACAATGGGAGGTCGTTGCAAGAAGGAAAAAGATTAATATATAAACGAATTTTCATGACTCCACTCATTTTTGATGCCCACCTGGATTTAAGCATGAACGCGATGGAATGGAATCGCGATTTAACTACCTCTTTAGAAGATATCCGGGAAAGAGAAAAGCATTTAAACGATTTGCCGGACCGGGGAAACGGAACGATTTCTTTTGAAGAAATGCATAAAGCACACATAGGTTTATGCATAGCCACACAGATCGCCCGTTATGTAAAGCCGGGAAATAATCTGCCGGGCTGGCATTCCCAGGAACAGGCCTGGGCACAGACCCAGGGGCAGCTGGCCTGGTATCGCGCCATGGAAGACAGGGGAGTCATAAAACAAATACTGGACAAAGCCGGGCTGAAAGCACATCTAAAAAACTGGATGGAGGCAAAAAGCACACAAGACCTGCCCATCGGTTATATTTTAAGCCTCGAAGGGGCCGACTCCATCGTCAACCTGCACTATCTCGAAAAGGCTTATGGCTACGGATTAAGAGCATTGGGCCCCGCTCATTATGGCCCAGGCGTGTATGCGCATGGGACCCACTCGGAAGGAGGAATGGGTCAAAAAGGACGAGCGCTGCTGAAAGAAATGGAAAGGCTCGGGATCATCCTGGATGTTACCCACCTATCGGATGAAAGTTTTTGGGAAGCCCTCAATCATTTTAATGGAGCCGTTTGGGCCAGCCACAACAACTGCCGGGCGCTGGTACCCCACCAAAGGCAATTTTCAGATGAGCAAATTAAAGCGCTACTCGAAAGGGACGCCGTTATCGGTTCCGTATTTGATGCCTGGATGCTGGTTCCCGGCTGGGAAATAGGGAAAACCCGGCCAGAGGAAACAGGGGTAAGCCTGAATAACGTGGTAAACAATATGGATCATATATGTCAGTTGGCCGGCAACTCCAAACATGCAGCCCTGGGTACCGACCTGGATGGAGGATTTGGAAAAGAGCAATGCCCTACCGACCTGGAAAGCATTGCCGACCTGCAAAAAATCCCGGATATTTTAAGTCGCAGAGGTTATTCCGGAAAAGACATTGAAAATATCATGTATAAAAACTGGATCCGGTTTTTGGAGAGGGTATGGAAATAAAATTTCCCGGTATGGTTTACCTCATCTTCCGATAATGCCCCACATCAAAATCATTAAAGGCTAAAGAAACTGTTTCAAACAACTCAATTTCTGCACTTTGTAATCGCCGGAATGCTTATCTGAGAGAGTTGTACTCTGGCTACATCTTCATAATGGACTCCGGTGAATTGCTATTTTCTCCAAAACTGTTTCCTCCTTCAGCACAATTATACTTCAATGTTACCTGCCGGCTTTTTCTATTTTATCATGGTCCCCATCTGACATTCGCTTTTCATATTTTTTATCTATTAAAAAATAATGCAGGGTGACCATAATAACGCTTAATATAATAAGAACCATTATTTTTTGCAAAAGAATATTATGTCCTCCTAAAAGGTAAAAGTCTGAATTATAAAAAAAGGCTAATAGAGACATTAATATAAAAATAATCATGAATTTGATAACTAATGAAAAGGGATGAGAGGTATTCTTGACCTTTGCAATAATACAAATGTTATAAATACTTAAAACAAGGATGAATATAAATATGGAATAATAAAATAAAAAGGCTCCCCAATAAAGGGGATAAAAATTTTTAGACCAATTATTCTGTATAAAATTATATTTTGAAAAATCGTAACCGAAGATAATAGCATTAAGATATACCAAAAATGGATTGATTATCGGTAAAACCCCAAAGGCTAGTATTATATTGACAATTATTCTTTTAAATATCATTTACGTAGGTGCGCCACCTTTAATCAAAATTAGTCTACCTGTTCATGATTTTTGTTGCAAAATCCTTTTTTCATATCTCAGGTCAACTAAGAAATACTGGACAGTAACACTAATCATACTCAAAATTATTAAATTAATTCCTGCCTGAATAATGAAAATAGAGCTACGTAATATTCCACCAATAGAATAATAGTCTATATTATAAAGGAAAAAGAGAAAGGAAAGAAGAATTAATACGATACATTTGACTCCAAAGGGGAATGGTTTTGAAGTTTTCCTAACCTTAGAAATAATGACTATATTATAAATGAAAAATATGATGAAAAAAAACAATATAGAATAAGAGAATAAAAAGCCTCCCCAGTATGTTTGATAAACATATCCAAATGAATAGCCTTTTAACACATCTTTAGGAAAGTCAAAGCCAAAAATAATAGCATTTCCGAATACAATAAATGGATTTATTATTGGTAAGACCCCAAATGCTAATATGAAATTGATGATTACTCTTTTAAACATAATTTTATTTTGTTAGGCAACCTTTTGATAGTGTTGATAATGGTAATTCCCCATGAATTACTCTGTCTACCTTTTCCCAGTTCGGACGATAATATTTGTAAGGTAATACCACATCACCTCCGCTTCCGATCAGGCTCCAGTCAATATCATGAAAATCATTTAATGTAGCCGATCCCTGATGAGATTTTGTGAAACTAACTATATTTTTCTGAAGGGAATTCCATAGGGGATCTGTAATATGAAAAACTTGATTAGCTAATTCTTGCGACCAGGTTTCAATTTCGTTCCTTATCCGATCTACTCCACGAGTATAAAAGGTATAGGAACCGTCTTTATTTTCTGCAAAACCAAATTCTCGGTTTCCACTTACCGG
>CAYRBD010000051.1:13427-23430 GCA_964422465.1 uncultured Chitinophagaceae bacterium | reverse complement strand
AAGAAGCAGATATTGATGACAGGAGAATAAAATTCTTTTAATCAGGAGTTGTACTAACTAATTTTTTAAAAGCCGAAGTAATAATTTACTCCGGCTTTTTTAGTTTTAGTGCTTTTTCAATCTTTATTTCCCACTCTCTTTCCATTGTTTTATTTTTTCCGTGTTGGGTTTGTTTATCAAATTCTTCCTGTATCCGCGTCATTTTTCTCCAGAAGTACCAATAAATAAAATGGATTTCTATATCATAATGATCTCTGCTGAGCGACCGGTTTGACACTGAGTCTTGAAATTCTTTGGTCATTAATCTGGTAAGATCAAAATGAAGTTGTTCATGAGAGAGGGCATAATTATTTTTTGATTCGGCCCTAACCCAGGAAGCAGGTTTTACAAAATAGGTTTGTAAATATATTTTGATCCAAACGGTATCTTTAAATTCGCGAACTGCTGCCTCGTAGCTGAAGGCTGTGAAAGAAAGAGCACCAAAATTACTTTGTGATCTTATTTTTCCTGTAAAATCACTCCATTTTAATTTTCGTGCTGAAGAATAATAAACTGTATCTGTTGTAGAAGTTCCTGGTTTTGGATATTCAAGAAATGTTGTAATTACTTGGGCTTTTCCAATATTTAGCAAAAACAGGAATAGCACAAATAATAGTAATTTAAATATTTCTTTTTTCCACATTGTGCATAAATAAGGGGGTAAAAGCTTAAAAAACTGAATTTAAGCCTTTTTTTAACCAAAAAACCTATTTTGGATGGTAGATGCGGGAGAGGAGGAGTTCGTTTAAATTTGACCTATTTCTGTCCTTCGTTTTTTTATTTTATAATACATTGGTTATCAACTACTTATAATAATTATAGAAAAATTATAATATTTATAATACGTATAATACTATTTTTCTATCTACCCATGTAAATCATGAGTACCTGAACATCACTCGGACTTACTCCGCTGATTCGGCTGGCTTGTCCCATCGTTTGTGGTCTGATTTTATTCAATTTTTGTCGTGCTTCTGTGGATAGGGATTGCAATTTATCGAAGTTAAAGCGTTCCGGGATTTCTAAATTTTCGATATGATTCATCCGATCAACCAATTCTTTTTCTTTTTGAATGTAGGTCTGATATTTTAGTTGAATCTCGGCTTCCTCCAGAGACTCCTCATCAAATGTATGTAATGCTTCTTCCAGGGGTGGAAGATTTTGCTTCATATCTGCAAGTTTAATTCCCGGGCGAAGTAAAATGTGAGCGGCCTTTTGCTTTTGTTTTAAGGGAGATGAACTTCTTTTCCGGAGGAAGTTTTCTGCTGTTTCCGGCGCAATACTTGTCTGTTCCAATATCTTTTTTATTTCTCTGATAGCTGCTTTTTTAACAAGTATCCGTTGATACCGCTCTTCATCT
Organism: uncultured Chitinophagaceae bacterium; assembly: GCA_964422465.1. GTDB lineage: Bacteria > Bacteroidota > Bacteroidia > Chitinophagales > Chitinophagaceae > FW021-bin31. Next base: position 22,031 of record CAYRBD010000051.1, on the reverse strand, counting down.
GCCAAACCCAGATGATAACTGGTTTCTGTCAGTCTCAAGTCTGCATTATCCTGCCGGAGAAGGGTTCTATATTCAGCTCTTGAAGTAAACATTCTGTAGGGTTCATCTGTACCTTTATTGATCAGGTCATCTATCAGAACTCCAATGTAGGCCTGGTTTCTTTTTAGCGTAAAGGGTTTTTTGTTTTGAATTTTCAGATGCGCATTAATTCCGGCTATAATACCCTGACAGGCGGCTTCTTCGTAACCGGTGGTACCATTTATTTGCCCGGCAAAAAATAAATTTTCAATCAACTTGGTTTCCAGGCTGAATTTTAATTGAGTGGGGGGAAAATAATCATATTCAATAGCGTATCCAGGTCGGAAAAGCTTGCAATTTTCAAATCCAGGCACCTTACGGAGTGCTTTATACTGAACCTCTTCGGGAAGGGAGGAGGAGAAGCCATTGACATAGATTTCTACTGTATTCCAGCCTTCTGGTTCTACGAATATCTGATGTCTGTCTCTTTGTGAAAACCGACTTATTTTGTCTTCGATACTTGGACAGTATCGTGGTCCGGTTCCTTTTATGCGGCCCTGATACATGGGAGACTGGTCAAATCCTGTTTTCAGGATTTCATGAACTTTGGGATTCGTATAGGTTATCCAGCATTTTTTTTGCCGGGTAGGCGGTATCGTGTATCCTTTTTTAAAGGAGAATCCGGTTATTTCAGCATCGCCTTCCTGAATTTCAAATTTGGTGTAGTCCAGGCTTCTTCCATCTACCCGTGGTGGAGTACCGGTTTTAAGGCGATCGCTTTCAAACCCCAGTTTTACCAGCGCTTCTGTTATTCCTGTTGCTGCTCTTTCTCCTGCGCGGCCTCCTCCGTGTTGCCGATCTCCTATATGGATGACTCCATTTAGGAAGGTACCGTTGGTTAAGATAACTGTTTTAGCTTTAATAGTATGCCCTAGCTGAGTTTTTACGCCTATTATTTTGGCGTCTTTAACCAGTAAATCGTTAACCATATCCTGATAAAAGTCCAGATTGGGAGTTTGTTCCAGCAATTGACGCCAGGTTTGTGAAAAGAGCATCCGATCGTTTTGTGATCTCGGACTCCACATGGCTGGACCTTTAGATTTGTTGAGCATTCTGAATTGTATGGCGCTTTGGTCTGCCACAATCGCCGAATAGCCGCCAAGGGCATCAATTTCTCTCAATATTTGTCCTTTGGCGATACCACCCATAGCGGGGTTGCAACTCATTTGGGCTATATTTTGCAGGTTCATGGTAATCAACAGGGTAGAAGAACCCATATTGGCTGCTGCTGCTGCTGCTTCGCTTCCGGCGTGGCCGGCTCCTACGACGATTACATCATATTCTTTGAACATAATGGCAAAGGTAGGAAGTTCAACGTTTTTAGTGATAAAAAATTAGAGAAACACAACTTTAGAATGTTCCACGTGGAACATAAAGTTGTACCCCCGGCTTCGCTCGGGCAGCGTAGCGTTGTGGCAAGGTGGTTGAGCGAAGCCGTAACCACTATGAAGCCGAAACCACTATCATTGCGTAGGCAAAATCACTCTTTGATTATTGTTCCACGTGGAACGTTTCAAGATTTTGGACAACTAAAATCCATTACGGTTACCCGGTAGCCGTTAGAGGCTATTGCACTTTCAATACCTATTGAGTTATAGGCCGGTGAAAGGATATTTTTTCTATGACCCAACGAAGAAACCCCCTGGTCGATTAGCAGATCCAAAACTACTTCCAATGGAGTAGATTTTTGAGATCGGTAAAGGTTTTCGGCGAAGCAATGCAATGAAGTTCCTTTAATCCTTTCTGAAAAAGAAAGACTGCCCTGGTCATGTGTGAGATATTTCCCCTTAACGGTTTTAGTTAAATAGTCCAATTGTTTCGAAGCCAGGCTTTTTAAAATTTCTGTGGACTTGAAAGGGGGCAGAGGAGCCTGTTGTAAGAGTGTTTTTCTCAAACTGACCGTGTAATATGAAGTGAATCTTCTGGATTTTTGCTTAACATAGTCCTTTACATATTTGTGATAAAAGGAGGGAGGATCCCGCCGGAGCTCATTTAAATAAGAAAGAATTTCTGAAGTATAACTTGTAGCAGAAGTTTGTGGTAAGGTATTCAAAGGAAGAGTATCTGACATATTCCTCACAATCCGGATTGGTAAAAAGCTGCTGAAAATAAGAATACCAACTAATAAACAAAAAGGCAAAAATCTTTTGTTTTTCATTTTTAAGGTTTAAGGAATCATAGCAATTATTGTTCCTTAAAATAACGTTGGAGAAGTTCATTTTCTTTTGCACTCATTTCTTCTCTTTCTTCTTTCGTATGATCATTATGTCCAAATAAATGCAACAAGCCATGAAAGATTACCCGGTGTAATTCTTTCTCTAATGAAGTATGAAATTTCTCTGCATTTTCTTTTACTCTTTCCCCACTGATATATATTTCAGCCGATAGGTTTTCATCATTCTCAGATAAGTCAAACGTGAGAATATCAGTATATGTATCGTGATTTAAATAGTCTTGGTTTAATTTTAGTAGAAAATCATCTGTGCAAAAGATATAATTCAAAAAATTTATCGTAAGTCCCTTATTGTTAATAAGTTCTACAATAAAAGATTTTAATTTTTTACGGTTTTTAAGGGGAATGTTAATGTTTTTGAAATGAAAATGTATCATTATTATATTAATGTTGTATTTAATATATTAGGCGATTGCTCCAAAGCGGATATTATATTCTTGTATATATTCTAAAATCTCCTCTCTTCCCCGCCCTTTTAGGGTAGAAGTCAGAAAATAAATGGGGAGAAAGGCCCATTCCTTTTTCATTTCTTCAAAAAAAAGCCTGACATTTTGTTGTACCAACTGTTGTTTGGTTTTATCCGTTTTGGTAAATATGATTGCGAAAGGAACTTCCCAGGCACCTAAATTTTTGATAAAATCCAAGTCCTGCTTTTGGGGTTTATGGCGGCTGTCGATAAGAACAAACAGGCAGACCAGGTTTTTTCTGTTTAGCACATAATTTTCAATCATGTCTTTCCATTGGTTTCGCTGTTTTTTGGAAACTTTTGCAAAACCATAGCCGGGAAGATCAACCAGATTCCAGGTTTTGTTTATGTGGAAGTAATTAATGGTTTGTGTTTTTCCGGGATTGCCACTCACATGGGCCAGTTTTTTGCGGTTGGTAAGCATGTTGATCAGTGAAGATTTCCCCACATTGGATCTCCCGATGAAAGCATATTCTGGCTGATTGGGCGAGGGGCCGTCTTCTTGCTTTACGAAGCTTCCTGTATAGGTGGCGCTGTTAATATTCATTATCTTTTTACTTGTCGTATCTTTGCATCATGGGTGAAACCGGGATAAAAAAGGTGGTTCCTTTTCAGGAATCAAAGTTAAGCAAGAAAGAACAGATTGCGAATATGTTTGATCGCATTGCCTTCAGATATGATTTTTTGAACCATTTCATGTCTCTTGGCATAGACCGGATATGGAGGCGAAAAGCATTACATTATCTGGATGGGCTGCAACCCCGGATTTTATTGGATGTAGCTGCGGGGACAGCAGATTTTTCTATTCTTGCAGCACGGATTCTTCATCCTGATAGGATAACAGGGATAGATATCTCCAAAGAAATGCTGGAAATAGGCCGAAAAAAGATAGAAAAAGCAGGATTGAGCCAAAAAATTACGCTCCGGTTGGGAGATAGTGAAGCATTACCTTTTGAGGCAGACTCTTTTGATGCGGTGACTGCTGCTTTTGGAGTGCGTAATTTTGAGCATCTCCAAAAAGGACTGGAAGAAATGTGCCGGGTATTGCGAAGTGGAGGGCAAGCCGTGATCTTAGAATTTTCTACTCCCACTGTTTTTCCGGTTAAACAATTATATCACTTTTATTTTCGTTATATAACTCCGGCTCTTGGTAAGTGGATAGCTCGAAGTGGAGAGGCCTATCAATATTTGCCGGAGTCAGTTAGCGCTTTTCCGCAGGGAGAAAAGATGATTAATATTTTAAAAAATGCAGGATTTCAAAAAGCCACATGCAAAAAATTAACCTTTGGCATCTGCTCCGTTTATTTCGCCACCAAATAATCCTTTTGGCTGTAGTCGTATTGTCGGGTGTATCTGCTTCTGCACAGTCCGGATTCTTTTCTCAGACAGAGCGATATAAAGACCGGCCTTACTATTTTGGGATCACGTTGGGTTACAATCAGGCCTTTTATAAAATGGATTATAAACCCCGGTTTATAAATACAGACACCATTTTAAGTATTGAACCGATCCATAGCAGCGGTTTCAGTCTTGGATTATTGGGGAACCTGAAAGTGGTCAGGCATTTGGATTTGCGGTTGAATCCAACCTTAATTTTTACGGAAAAAGACCTTTTTTATGGGTTTAAAGGGGATTCCGGAAGATTGGAGGATAGAAAAAATGTAGAGTCTATCCTGATGAGTATCCCGGTTCAGGTTAAGCTTAAATCAGACCGGGTGGGCAACTTCAGAGCATATTTGTTAGCGGGCCTTAAATATGATTATGATTTGGCCTCCAATGCCAGCAACAGACAGGCAAAGGATATTATTAAACTTTCTCCTAATAATTTTGGGTATGAGGCCGGATTTGGATTTGAATTTTATCTACCCTATTTTATCTTTTCTCCTGAAATAAAATTTAGCTATGGCTCCCGGAACATCCACATTTACGAACCCGAAAACCTGTATTCCAACAGGATTGGCAGGCTGTTGTCTCGCATGATCGTTATTTCTATTCATCTGGAAGGATAAAAATAAAACGGTATATTTGCTTTAAAACGTCATAAAATGGAAAATTTAGTGGAAGAAGAGCTGGAAGCGTATATGACACGGTTAAACCAGGAACAGAAAGAGTCGCTGCTAAGGGTTATTAAATCCTTTTTAAAAGAGGAGGAACAGCCGAAGTTCACCCCGGAGGAATTGACTCATTTTTATGAGCGCAGAGAAAAGTATATGAAAAATCCTAATGATGTTTATACCCTTGAAGAGGTGCATAAAGCAATCTTGGAAAATCATATTCTGAAATGAGTTTTCTAATTTTTATTACTCCGCAGGCTGATAAGGATGAAAAGGAGGCTTATAACTATTATGAGGATAAGGCCAAGGGGCTCGGAAAAGATTTTTTAAAAGAGGTGGAAAAAAAGCAGTAGTCTTGGCTGAAAAACCGGATAGTTACGGCTTTATTGATAATAATTACAACGTTAGATATGTTAAATTGAATCGGTTCCCTTACATAATCATTTATGAAATAATAGAAGATAGGGTTGTTATTTTATCCATCCACAACACTTATCAGCAGCTAAAATAGCACCAATTTAAAAATCATAATCTCTCCTACCCATATTCCATCTTAGCCCTACCGAAAAGAAATTGGAATCCTCATTTTTTAATTCGTGATGATATTGGGGATATGCGCCTTTGGTTCTTCTGGCCAGGTAAGACAAATCAACAAAAAGATTGTGTTTTAGTTCATAAGTAGCTGTTATTGAGCCATTTATAACATCATTTAAAAATCCCTGTCCGATACGGTTTCCGTAGTTTTTTTCTCTTTCGCGATAGTTTATTAAAATGTTTCCGCCCCAATCGCTAAATTCGTCATCCAGCCCCTGCTGGGAACCGGTTATTCTCAACAAAAATTTTAATCTGTTAAGAGGCTGGTAACGAACAAAAGCAGCGGCTTCAATCAGATTGGCTCCCTTTGGATGGGCGAGAGCCTGATTATAATGAGAGTAGCTGTTGAGAGAATCCCCATGGGTATAAGTATAAGGCCGGATAATGTTTATCTCTCCCTGCAAGTCTAAGTTCTTTACGTTAAACGCATCTACATATTTAGCGCCGAGTTGCAGCGCCCATTTATTGCCCCACCAGCCACGGGTACTCAACATCTCTTTCACCTTCAACTCATCCAGGAAAAATTGCCCGTACAGCTCAAAATGATGAGCAATAATAGCCTTGGCATCCAGTCCCACATTGGCATTATCCGGACTGCCAACCGCCTGCTCAATAGACCGGTAAAAAATAATGGGATTCAGGTATTGAAATTCAAAATGATTGGTTCTGGCAAAAATGATACTTTCAAAAGCGCCTATATTCAGCCAGGGAGTGATGTCAACCCCCAGACGATGAAGGGCAAGGTATTTTTTGGGGAGTAAATGATCTCCCTCATGTCGTTTGTATTTTGATGTCAATTCAGCAAAAATATTGGTATAATTTAACTTCCAGATACGCGTATTCAATTTCAGAAATAAATAATTGGGTGCATTGTTACTCAAGAACAAACTGCGGTACCCGGTACCTATAAAGTTATTATCATAACCAAACTGAACGTTGATGTATTTTGTCACATTGAAGGTGATATAACCTGCAGCATCCAGATAGTCGTAGCCGCCATCTTTAAGGTTCTTATAATATCCAATCCCGGGGACTGTATTATCCTGATTGATATAATTTCTCATAAAGAAAGGCGGCCTTTCCTGGTTCTCAGTGAAACGGGTATAAAAACCTACTTTATTGGCGATCATTCCACGTAGTTCTACCCCTCTGGTGGCAATGTAGTCCATTTTGTCATCGGCAGATTCTTTGCTTGCCTGGAGCCGGAGTAAAGGGTTAATTGCCAGGAAAAAATCGGGGACATCTACCGCATACAAATTGGCCTGGTCTTTATAAAAGGTATTCCAAAGCGAGTGCCGGGAGGGCAGGAATCCTTCATGATTAGGAGTCCATTCTGCATTGTCTCCCAATATTTTACGTAAGTGGTATTGATCTACATCACTTAACCCAAGTTGGTGCCAGTAGGGGTGCAAAAAAGAAGTGGAATCTACTAAACGGGACAGACTGTCTATGTGATTTGCGAATTGTACGGCAGCTTTTCGCTCAATGGGTTTTACGCTGTTATCAAAAAACCGGGAATAGTGACCGCTTTTTATCTGGAACCTTTCTAAAGCAGGATAACTATAATTATTTAAAGGGATCAGGGTTGACTGAGCGGCGGTTCCCAATGAGATCAGCAGAAAGGGAAGAAGAACGAGTTTTCTAATTAACATATAATCTATTTATAATACAAAACAGGTTATTTTTGTAAAGGCAGGAGATTCAAAGGATTTCCTAACTTTACCAAATGCAAAGATATCTTATTAAAAACGTTTCTATCGTAAATGAAGGACAAATAATGCATGGAGATGTCCTTCTTGAAGAAGAAAGAATAGCAAAAATTGCGCCACAGCTTACCGTGAAAGGTGCAGTAACAGAAATTGACGGGGAAGAAAAAATTTTGATGCCCGGCGTAATAGATGATCAGGTACATTTTCGGGAACCTGGCCTGACCCACAAAGCTGAAATACATACAGAATCCCGTGCTGCCGTAGCAGGTGGTACTACCAGTTTTATGGAGATGCCTAATACCAGGCCTCCTGCATTGACTCAGGAGTTGCTGGAGCACAAATATGCTATCGCTGCCGGGTGCTCTCCCGCCAACTATTCTTTTTTTATGGGTGTCTCTAACGATAATGCAGAGGAGGTATTGAGAATCAATGCCAGAAAGCAGCATATTTGTGGAGTAAAGATATTTATGGGATCTTCTACTGGCAACATGCTGGTGGATGATTATAATACCCTTGAAAAGATTTTCTCCGGAAGTGAATTATTAATAGCTACCCATTGTGAGGATGAACATATCATTAAATCCAATCTGGTGAAGTTTCGGGAAGAAAAGGGAGATGAAGGATTAAAACCGGCCGACCATCCCCTGATCCGTAATGCGGAAGCCTGTTATTCTTCTTCCAGCATGGCTGTGGATCTGGCCAAAAAGCACAATACCCGGCTTCATATTTTGCATATTACCACCGAGAAAGAACTCAGCCTGTTTACGAGCGAAATTCCCCTTGAGGAAAAAAGGATTACCTCAGAGGTTTGTGTACATCACCTCTGGTTTTCTGCAAAGGACTACGCAGATTATGGGAATAAGATCAAGTGTAATCCGGCTATTAAGGCGGAGGAAAACCGCGAAGCGCTATGGCGCGGGCTGTTGGACAACCACCTGGATGTAATTGCTACGGATCATGCTCCTCACGTGTGGGCAGAAAAAGACCAGCCCTATTTTAAGGCGCCGGCAGGATTGCCTCTGGTGCAACATGGTCTGCTCATGATGCTGGAGCAGCATAAGAGTGGGCGTATTTCTCTGGAGAAACTGGTAGAAAAAATGAGCCATGCGGTGGCAACCTGTTTCAAGATCAGAGAAAGAGGTTTTATTCGGGAAGGGTATTACGCCGATTTGGTTTTGGTGAATCTTAATAGCTCAACGAAGGTGACGAAGGATAGTCTTTATTATAAATGTGGCTGGAGTCCTTTTGAAGGCCATACCTTCCCTGCAGCAATTGAAATGACCTTTGTGAATGGGTATCCGGTTTATGGAAAAGGAAGGATTGATGAATCAAAAAGAGGAATGCGCCTGCGCTTTGAGAGGTAAGTATGAGCAGTTTCACGTAGGACTGCGAGCCAAAAGCCTTCACGCAGAGCCGCGGAGCCGCAAAGAAGAAAAGGTCTGTTTCTTATCAATAAAAAACGGAATATAT
>CAYRBD010000051.1:3440-13327 GCA_964422465.1 uncultured Chitinophagaceae bacterium | reverse complement strand
GCGGAGCCGCAAAGAAGAAAAGGTCTGTTTCTTATCAATAAAAAACGGAATATATGATTGAAAATAGACTCTCTGGGAAAATTGTTGACATTGCTTACCACATTCATGTAGGATTGGGGCCAGGACTTTTTGAATCTGTTTATGAAGAAATCTTATATTATGAATTAACAAAATCAGGGTTATGGGTAGAATGTCAGCATCCTATACCGGTGATTTGGGAAGATATAAAGATGGACCAAGGCTTTCGCGCGGATTTGATAGTAGAAAAGAAAGGAATTATCGAAATCAGGTCTGTCGAAAGGGTCGCCCCGGTACATAAAAAACAGGTTTTAACTTATCTAAAACTTTCGGGAATAAAGTTGGGATTGTTTATAAATTTTAATGAAGCATTGATAAAAGAAGGAATTACAAGAATTGTTAACAAATTGTAAACCGGAAGTGTAATATATTCAATAAGGTAGAACCATTAATAGCCGGGAGCAGGACAAATGGAATTAGATCAACAGACATTAGCAGATTTATCAGTTTTTAGCAGAGAAAAGGAATTTTCGGTGTTCCAGTACCTGAACTTCACACGGACGGTTGGAGGAAGGGATGAATTGGAAAACATGTTTAGAACGCCCCTTGCTACTCCTGCAGCAATAAAAAACACGCAGGCAGTCCTTCAATACATCCGCAGACGGCTGAACCTCTGGCCGATGGAAATTACCAATGGCACTTTAATGGTGATTGATAAATTTTTAGATGCCACCAATGATCCTATCCCGCTTACTTCGGGAACATTAGCCTCACTCAACAGCCTGTATTATCGATATTTTGTTTCTTCTGGTTTTTCGTTAATTCGTTATTCATTGACTCATATCTTCACTTTTCTGAATGGGATGGAGGAGCTGGTTGATATTTTTTATAAAGAAGATACCCCTAAAAACTTACGAGTACTCCTAAAAGGAGCGGTTTCATTACTTCACAGAGAAGAAATACGGCAGTTTATGAAGGCGGAAAAACGAGGGAATGTTTCGACCGGACAAACTATCCGCTTTGGTCATTTCCTGCGTTACCGCCACCACCATACCCTGGAAAAACTAATGGCCGTTTATCACCGGTTAGATGCCTGGTATTCTATGGCTATGGCTGTGGAAAGATTCCAATTTACTTTCCCGAAATTTGAAGATACGGGGGTTCCTGTTTTAGAGATTGAAAAATTGTACCATCCGCTTTTGAAAGAGCCTGTTGCTTACGATGTTAATTTGGACCAGGCTACCAATTTTCTTTTTCTTACCGGAGCAAATATGGCAGGAAAAAGTACTTTTATTAAGGCCATAGGATTATCTGTTTTTCTGGCTCATCTCGGAATGGGAGTACCGGCAAAAAAAATGAGGATGTCGTTTTTTGAAGGTCTTTTAAGCAACATTCAGGTGCAGGATAATATTTTTCAGGGAGAGAGCTATTTCTTTAATGAAGTACAGCGCATCAAGAAAACCATTATAAAGATAAATGATGGTAGAAAGTGGTTGATCCTTATTGATGAAATGTTTAAAGGCACTAATTTTCAGGATGCCATGCAATGCTCTATCATTGTCATTGAAGGGTTGCTCAAAATGAAAGACAGTCTATTTGTTTTATCAACACATTTGTATGAAATAGCAGACTCATTAAAAAAGCATTCTAATATTTCCTTCCGTTACTTTGAGACCACCCTGGAAAAGGAAGAACCGCAATACAGTTATCAGCTGAAAGAAGGTATTTCCAATGATCGCCTGGGGTTCTTAATTTTGAAAAAAGAAAGAGTACTGGATTTGTTGCAGGATATAGCGCGTGATAAAAAGCAAGAAATATGAATAGCTTAGCATGAAGGAGGGATTGGATATTCTCTAAAAAAAGGGTATATTTACTTTTCATCACCAATAACAATCTACTCTCATGCTGGTAAAAACCTACGGAAGCGCGGTTCATGGAGTCAATGCCATTACGATAACATTGGAAGTGAATGTAGGGCAAGGCGTAAGTTATTTTATCGTGGGGTTACCGGATAATGCAGTGAAGGAAAGCCGTCAGCGCATTGAGGCGGCCATCAAAAACAACGGCTTTAAAATGCCGCACAACAAGGTGATTGTGAATATGGCGCCTGCGGATATACGAAAAGCGGGTTCTGCTTATGATCTTCCCATTGCATTAGGTATCCTTGCCGCTAATGAGCAGATAGAACTTCCTGATGTTGAGAAATATGTCATCATGGGTGAGCTTTCGCTGGATGGATCAGTGATGCCCATTAAAGGAGCCTTACCTATTGCCATTAAAGCCCGAGAGGAAAATTTTGAAGGTCTAATTGTTCCGGAAGCCAATGCCCGGGAAGCGGCCATGGTGAATAATCTAAAAGTTTATGGAGTAAATCATTTGAAAGAGGTATTGAAATTTTTTAAGGATCGCTCTGCCCTAGAACCGATATTTGTAGATACCCGTCATGAGTTTTTTGAATCACAATACGATTTTGATATAGATTTCAGTGATGTCAAAGGGCAGGAGAATATTAAAAGGGCCATGGAAATTGCAGCTGCAGGAGGGCATAACCTTATCCTGATCGGGCCGCCCGGTGCCGGAAAAACCATGTTGGCTAAAAGGTTGCCCACCATCCTTCCCCCGCTGTCGTTACATGAAGCATTGGAAACCACAAAAATTCATTCCGTTGCGGGTGTTCTTCCCGAAAAATCTACTTTGGTATCCCACCGCCCGTTTCGGTCTCCACATCATACGATTAGTGATGTTGCTCTGGTGGGAGGCGGCAGCGTACCGCAGCCGGGAGAAATATCTTTGGCCCATAACGGAGTATTATTTCTGGATGAGCTACCGGAGTTCAAGCGGACGGTACTGGAAGTGATGCGACAGCCCATGGAAGAGCGGCGTGTAACTATTTCCAGGGCAAGGGTTACCCTGGATTTTCCGGCCAGTTTTATGCTGGTAGCCTCTATGAACCCCTGCCCCTGTGGGTATTTTAATCATCCGGAAAGAGAGTGTACGTGTCCGCCAGGAGCAGTTCAAAAATATTTAAATAAGATTTCGGGCCCTCTTTTGGATCGCATTGATCTTCATGTAGAAGTTACTCCGGTTCCTTTTTCAGAGCTGTCAGCAACTCATGAGACAGAGTCCAGTAATTCTATTCGCAAGCGCGTGATTAAGGCACGGGAGGTGCAAGCCGAACGATTTAAAGACCAGGAGGGTCTCTATTGCAATGCCCACATGGGGAGTCCGCTTCTGAAAAAGATCTGCCGGATAGACAAGCCCAGCCAAAACCTGTTGAAGGTGGCCATGGAAAGATTACAACTTTCTGCCCGGGCCTACGATCGCATCCTGAAAGTATCCAGAACTATTGCAGATCTGGAAGGTTCGGAAGCCATAAAATCGGAACACTTGGCAGAGGCTATTCAATACAGGAGTCTGGATAGAGAGAATTGGGGAGGATGAAAATTATTATCAATTTAAATTTCTATATTTATCCAAAAATTTACACACATGAACAACAACCGTAGAAACTTTTTAAAATTAAGTGGCTTAACCGGCCTGGGGCTCGTAAGCAGTGGTTTTATTCATAATGCCGTGGGGCAAACTCCGGAAGACGAGGTGGTAGATAAACTCTATAAACCAGGCAAGCAATATTTTAATATGAGTGGATATGCCGCCCCCAAAATTGACACCGTTCGGGTGGGGTTTATAGGCTTGGGAATGCGTGGCCCAACCCATCTGAGAAACATGACGAAATTAGAGGGGGTTAAAATAAATGGTGTTTGTGATATAAGAAGAGATCATGCTGAGAAAGCTTATAAAATGGCTAAAGATGCAGGACATAACCCTAAAATTTATACAGACAAAGCTGATGCCTGGAAAGAAATGTGTGACAGTGGCGATATTGATTTAGTCTTTATTGCAACTCCCTGGGACCTCCATACAATCCAATCGGTATATGCAATGGAACAAGGTATTCACGTCTGTAGTGAGGTAAATATCGGGCTGACGTTAGAAGACTGCTGGAAGGTAGTGGAAACCTCCGAAAGGACAAAAAAACACTGCATGATGATGGAGAACTGTTGCTATGATTTTTTCGAATTGTTGACTCTGAACATGGCACGTCAGGGGTATTTTGGAGAAGTTCTTCATGGGGAAGGCGCTTATAATCATAATCTTTACGATTTGAATTTCAGGAAAGACGGTTATTATGAAATGTGGAGATTACGGGAAAATACCAAACATAATGGAAACCTTTATCCTACACATGGATTAGGTCCTATATGTCAGATTATGAACATCAATAGAGGAGATAAAATGGACTATCTCGTGTCGGTTTCAACCGATGATTTTATGATGGAAAAAAGAGCTATGGAATTTGCTGCAAAAGACAGTTTTTACGCTCCTTACGTGGGCGCACAATATCGCGGAAATACGAACATTACAACAATTCGGACACATAAAGGCCGCAGCATTATGATAGAGCATGATGTAACCTCTCCCAATGTTTATTCCCGGATTCATAAGGTGGTAGGAACCAAAGGAACGGCTTTGAAATATCCCCTTCCGCCTAAAATTTCCAATGGGGGACATGAATGGCTGAATGAGGAAGAGATGAAGAAAGTAAATCAAAAATATGAACCGGCTATTGTGAGGAAAGTGGGAGAAATGGCTAAGAAGGTAGGCGGTCATGGCGGAATGGATTTTATCATGGACTGGCGGACGATTGATTGTATTCGGAATGGTTTGCCTCTGGATCAGGATGTGTACGATGCGGCACTATGGAGCTGTATTTTCCCGCTAAGTGGATTATCTGTTGCTAATCGAGCCCAGACATTAGATGTTCCTGACTTTACCCGGGGTTCCTGGGAAACGAATGCGCCTGTTGATATCAAGCTGGAAAAAGGAGCCAATACCAAAGTAAAAGGGTAGCATCCGGCAGGCTCCGACATAGAATTTGGTTTATGAAAAGGAGATTGTGGATAATTTTGATTCTTTCTCTTGGGATGTTTTCTGCCCATGCGCAAGAGATTACCGGAACCTGGAGCGGGATTTTAAATGTACAAAATATCCAAAAGCTAACGCTGGTTTTTCACATTAAAGATTCTGCAGGTACATTTATGGCCACTATGGACAGCCCGGATCAGCATGTTTCGGGGATACCGGTGTCATCTCTTACTTTTGAAAATGCTGAATTACATCTGGAAGTGGGCAATGGCACTATTGTTTACAATGGCGTCTTAAACAAGGATTCTATAAAAGGAACTTTTCAGCAGAGCGGATTGTCCCTGCCTCTCGTATTGCATAAAGGGACGGTTCATAAAAAAGCGCTTATTCGTCCACAGCGTCCCGAGCCTCCCTTTCCGTATAAAAGTAAAAAGGTATCATTTGTTAATGAAAAAGCAAAGGTTAAGCTGGCAGGAACGTTGACACTTCCTGAAAAAGGCTCCCTATTTCCTGCCGTCATCCTGATTTGGGGGAGCGGGCCCAATGATAGGGATGAAACCATAATGGGGCATAAACCTTTTCTGGTCATTGCAGATTATCTTACCCGCAGGGGAATGGCTGTTCTTCGTTTTGATAAACGAGGTGTGGGAAAATCGGGAGGCGATTATAAGACGGCAACGACTGCGGACTTTGCTTCTGATGTGGAAGCTGCGGTTCACTATTTGGAAACCAGGCAGGATATTAATCACGAAAAAATCGGACTAATCGGCCATAGCGAAGGCGGAATAATTGCCCCTATGGTGGCGGCTGAAGATAAAAAGATAGCTTTTATTGTTCTGCTTGCAGGTCCGGGTTTTGATGGCGCAAGGTTATTACTCATGCAGGAGCAGGCTATCGGAAAAGCGAGCGGCGCTTCTGCCAAAGAGTTGAAACAAATGCAAAAACAGAATCAGGTTCTTTTTCAGCTAATAAAAAACACCGAAAACCCGGATTCTCTTTCAAGTAAACTCTCAGAGAAAATTGAAGAAGCGCTATCTGATAGTCTTTCGCAACAACAAAAGAGAAAAATAACCTTTAGAAAGGTTATGGAATTAACCAGTCCCTGGATGAAATATTTTTTGAAAAATGATCCGGCCAAATATATGAAAAATGTAAGATGTCCGGTTTTGGCTTTGGATGGAACGAAGGATTTGCAAGTCCCTGCAGAAAAAAATATTGCGGCTATCAAAAAGGCATTAGTGGAAGGAGGAAATACAAACGTGACAACTAAAATATTTCCGGGCCTGAATCATTTATTTCAAGAGGCCCAAACCGGTCTGCCTTCAGAGTATGGGGATATAGAACAGACCTTTTCTCCCAAAGCCTTGAAATGGATGGGCAATTGGATACAGAACCAGGTAAAGTAACAGCCTTTTTAATAACCCCATTTTTTCATGACCTGATAGTCTTCCTTTGCACATTGGAGGGGAGGGATTCCCTGGTAAGATTCCTGTTCAATGATAAAATATTTTACATCGTTATGCTTTCCGGCGTAATCAAGGATTTCCTTTAAAGGCACAACGCCCTTTCCCAGAACGATGCTGTCATAGCCATTGTTCATTTCTCCCCGGCTATTCACCTTGAATTCATCTTTTACATGAAATAAAGGAAATCTCCCCAGGTTTTCTTTCAATATATCCATGACCGACTGATCCGTATTTTGAAGGGCGCTATACATATTTCCTATATCAAACTCCTGGAGCACGAGTTTTGGATCCGTATTTTTTAAAATAATGTCATATAAACGTTCCTTCTTTAATAAAGAATTATGTGAAAAATCGGTATGGTATCCAAATTTCAATCCTTTATTTTTACAAAAAGCGCCACATTTATTGAACAGTTCCAGTAAGCGTTTTAACCGATCTTCGTCTTTTTGAGCGGCCTCATTCAAGGCCGGTGTAATAAGGTATTGCTGACCGGCGGTAAGGGCATCCTCAACCGTATATTTCCAATGGTCGGAAAAATCTTTTTCTACGGGATCCCAGTCTTTCATGCCAAAATCTACATGTCCGCTAAACATATCTAACCCCAGGCCGGACAGCAGCTTTCTAAAGTCGGCAGGGGTATATCCATAGAATTTCCTGTCTCCATAGCCGGCATGTTCTATGTTTTTGTACCCGATAGCGGCAATTTTTTTCAAAGTGGCGGCAGGGTCTTTTTTCATGTCGCTCCGAACTGTCCACAATTGAATACCCAACTTAGCCTTTTTATTTTCTGACGCCCAAAGGAGGTTAGGCAAAAGCAGGGTTCCGGTAACGGCTAAAGTACCTTTTTTCAAGAAGGCTCTGCGGGAAGTTTTCATAATTTAATCTTTTTCGAAGCGGGTCAATTGGTTTTTCAGAGTCTGTATTTCTCCCTTTTGTTGTTCCAGATCATTTTCAGCTTTTTGAATATCGGTTGTTACCGAATTTATTCTTTTATTGGTTTTGCGTAGTTTTTTTCTGGTTTTATGCCGGGTTTTGCTATCCTGCGTTCCACTTAACGTTCTTTTAAGGTCATATTCTTTTTTGGTTAATTTTTGCTTATCTTTTAATCGTTTTTCGTATTTGGATTGTGCTTTCTTCAGGTCTTTCTCTTTTTGGGCGATGTCTTGTTTCAGCGCATAAAGGTCCACATCTTTTTGGAAGGTGTTAAGGAAATCCAATGCTTTTTGTGAAAGTTCCGGATCATATTCTTTACCAATAAAATTATCTTTTCCTTTGGAGATAAAAAGCAACAGTATGGAGGGCCCCTTCTTCTTCTTCGATTTTCCTTCTACTTGAAAATAAAGGTCCAGGGGAGAAAATGAAAAAATGGGATAAACAACTCCTTTACAGGAGATGGTGTTCTTTTTAGATTTGGCTGGAATGCGGTCTTTTTGGAGGCGGGCTAAAAGAGCACCTTTCAGAATATCCGGAGAATTGGAGAACGTATTTTCAAATACGGGATGATCCGCCTGGTTGAGCGCTGCACGGGATTCTATGGCTTGTGATAATGCAGGAGTGGCAATGCAGGCGATACAAAGTGCCAGTATCAGAATTCCGAGAGGATAGTGTCTTTTTTGCATGTCTTTTTTGATTTATGTCCGGAAAAGTTTATTAAAGATACTTTATTTATCTATAATTTACGAAATTCAAAATTTCGCCCTAAAAGAGGTATTGTATTACTTTTGTCAAAATTTAATTCGAATTGAGTTCTATCCGAAAATTAGCCGGACAAACTATTTGGTATGGTGCCAGTAATATCGGCGCCCGTTTTTTAAATTATCTGCTTACGCCGTTGATCACCTATTTGCTTCACAATCCCGAGGGCGTGAAGGATTATGGTGATTACAGTTTGCTTTATGCCTGGATTGCCGTGGCCAATGTGGTATTTACCTACGGATTTGAGACAGGTTTTTTTCGTTTTTACAATAAGGAAGGGGCCGACAGAAAAGCGATCTTTCAGACTACTTTTGGCTCTATCGTAGTAAGCACAATCGGATTGGTAACGCTGCTCATTCTTTTCAGGAATCCCATTAACGGGTTTCTTGGGCTGGACGGGCATGGAGAGTATATTTCCTGGTGTGCACTCTTGATTGGGCTGGATGCGCTTTCTGCTATTCCTTTTGCTAAATTGAGGCAGGAAGAACGGCCCCGAAAATATGCCTTGGTAAAATTATCCGGCATTGTGGTAAATATTTTGTTTGTTCTTTATTTTTTGGTTTATCTGCCTAATCATTTTGAAACTCATCCGGGCGCTTTTTTATCTGACTGGTACAGCCGGAATAACGCTGTTGGCTTTTTGGTATTGGCTAACCTTTTTCAAAATATCTTTGTGTTTTCTATCTTGTTTGGAGAGTGGAAATCTTTTCGTTTCAGGATCAACAGGAAACTGTGGAAGGAAATTTTTCGTTACAGTTCCCCCATTATTTTTATAGGTACAGCGGCCATGATCAATGAAGTAATGGACCGGCAGATGCTGGACTTGTTTCTTCCGCTTCCGGCGGATGCTGCTAAAAGGGTGGTGGGAATTTATTCTGCTAATTACAAATTGGCAATTTTGATCACTCTTTTTATCCAGGCCTTCAAGATGGCTGCGGAGCCTTTCTTTTTTGATCAGGCAAGAGATAAGAATGCCCCCAAAACGTATGCCCGGGTGATGAAATGGTTTATTGTTACGATGGCCATTGCCTTTTTATTTACGGCGCTTTATCTGGATATCTGGAAGTTTTTTATCGGCAGTTCCTATCGCAGCGGGCTGGGTATTGTTCCTATTCTGTTGGCCGCCAATATTTGTCTGGGTGTCTATTACAACCTCTCTATCTGGTACAAGTTGACAGACAGAATGATGATGGGGTTGTATATCACGCTTCTTGGCGTGGTAGTTACCCTGGTCGGGAACTATTATTTTATTCCTCATTTTGGCATGTATGCTGCGGCATGGTCCACCTTTTTCTGTTATTTTCTGATGATGATAACCACCTATTTTCTGGGCCAGAAATATTATCCGGTACCCTATCCGGTGGGAAAATGTGCAGTTTATCTCGGCGGGATGCTTCTGCTGTTTTTTGTACATCTGGGCATAAAAGGGCTTACCGGTTCGCTGTTACTCCGGATCGTTGCCGCTACGGTATTGATGCTGATTTTCCTTACTTTCGTGTTAACTATTGAGCGAAAAGAGCTAAAGGGATTGCCGGTGATACAAAAGTGGATAAAATAAGCAGAAGTTGTTGCTATTTAAAAAAGAGAAAGTTGTTGTCCAGGCCGGCAAAACCGGGTGCAATCCAGCCGGCTGGGATGCTGGTTTAAATGATTCTTTTTACAATGAAGGTGAAATTGCTGTGCGATGATTTTTGAAATATCTCCCTCTCCCTTCATGCGTTTTCCCCAACGGCTGTCGTTTACATTGCCGGCATGACAACTTTGGATGAGATGCCATACTTT
>CAYRBD010000051.1:0-3340 GCA_964422465.1 uncultured Chitinophagaceae bacterium | reverse complement strand
AAAATTTCTGAATAAGGCCGGGGCATTTTCTTTGACAATAATTTTTTGTTCAAAATCTTTACCGGCGCTATAACCCCAGTATTGGTGGGAGTTTCTGGCATAACAATAGATACAGCCATGCTCACAACCCTGGTAGGGGTTGAGAGAATACTCCATCCCCAGATCGGGACTGGTCACTTTATTCACAATCGTCTTTGGCGTTTCTTTGAAGAACTTTGTCTTTCCGGCTTCCTCCTCCCAATCATCTATCGCCTCGGGATGCAGCCGGGCATAGCTCGTGGGTAAATACCGGTTCGGCGGGTTGATCTGCGCCCCACGGCCTTTCAGGTAAAAATCTTTTTCTTCCATGTCAACAAAGTTAGCAGTTTTTGCTAAAATTATTAGTATTTGTTGCTTACATACAAAATTTTGCTGTTCACATACCGCATTCTGTTGTTCACATACATTAGAGATATTTGAATAAACCCGTATCGTAAATTTGTTTGAGACGCGTTAAGCGTACGGTTATTTTGAAAGGTTCAGATTAAAAATATGATTGTCATGAAAAAGTTATCCTTTCTTTTACTTGTTTGCCAGATTTGCTTTTTGACTGCTCACAGCCAGGTGTATAAACCTGATGGAAATGGAATTTTCTATGTAGATTCCGCCTCCACAGTTGATCCTGCGGATTATAACTGGATAGGAGATGGTTGGCCAAAAGCCATTTCCAATCTCTCAGATGCTTTGCGCGCAGCAGATTCTATTAATTCTGTCAACCCTGGTATGGTGAAACAAATTTGGGTAGCCAAAGGGACGTATAAACCGAAGTATGGACCTATTTATCAGAATAGTAATGATCAGTGGAAGGCAGATGGCAGAAACAATACTTTTACGCTATTAAATAATGTAAAAATTTATGGCGGCTTTTCCGGTATTGAACATACTCTGGAACAGCGGGATACGACAAAATTGTTTACCTCCAACAGGACGATATTGAGCGGAGATTTGGGTAAAAAGGGGGATATCACTGACAACGCTTATCATGTTGTCGTTGCTATTGACCAGTATGAAGATAATGCTCAGCTGGACGGTTTTGTAATTACAGGTGGAAATGCGACTGGTGTGAACAACCAAGGAGGGGGACTATTCTTATTTATTTCATCCCCCACCATCTCCAATTGTATCTTAACAAAAAATAGAGCTCATGCAGGAGGGGGATTATATAATAACTCCAATTCTACAAAAATTGTAAATACTATTTTTACGGAAAACTCCGCACGATTAGGCGCCGGGGCCTTTTTCCAAAATTCTGAATATCCTATTTTATCTCATTGTACCTTTTCCGGTAATTCCACTACTTCCGGAAGTGCAACCGGCGAAGGAGGGGGGGTATATAATTTCAGCTCATATCCTGCTTTTTCCAATTGCATGTTTACGGGGAACCACGCTGGTGATGGTGGGGCTATTTTTAATAATAAGTCAGTCCCTGTAGTAACAAACAGTATTTTATCAGGTAATGTCAGTAGTAGCAGCGGTGGAGGTATATACAACTCTGATTCCTATGGTACCTATACCAACTGTTTAATTTCAAACAATAAAGCTAAGGACGGTGGTGCCATTTCGATTTATAATTCATCCGAATTTAACAACACTGAGCTTATGAAATTCCTCAATTGCACCATTACAAACAACTTTGCGACAAACAATGGTGGAAGTATTTACAGTTCTATCGGATATGGAAACTTCAGGCCGTTGAGCCTTATTAATTGTATTTTATGGGGCAATAGCAGTAGTATATATCCGGAAAATCTCAGCTCTTTAACGCTAAGCCATAGCATTGTACAATCGGCTGATATGGCAAGTAAAGGAACCGCCAACTTAAATAAAGATCCCTTGTTTGTAAATGCGAACGCGGGAAATTATCAGTTAAAATCCGGTTCTCCGGCTTTTAATAGAGGCACTATTGATATAGATAACAGTTTAAAAGTGCCTTCAGAAGATTTGGCAGGTAATGCGAGAATATCAGATATTTATCTTGACATGGGGGCTTATGAAATACAAAGTCCCGATACAAGTGGTATTTTATATGTAAATAAAAATGTCACTGCTGGATTGGGTAATGGTGCCTCTTGGACCAATGCCTTTAAGGAATTATCGGATGCTCTCCTTGTTGCCGAACAGTTAAATAAGGTCCAGTCGGGTACAGTGAAGCAGATATGGGTAGCCAGAGGGACTTATTATCCTTTGTACAGTGCTCAAGACGTCCATCGAACGGAAGATGGAGGCCCAAACAATGCTTTCGTATTAGTGAAAGATGTAAAGATATACGGTGGCTTTGTTGGTAGTGAGGCCTCCCTGGCACAACGGGATTCCACAAAACTATTTACAGATAACTTTACAGAGTTGGATGGTTTGAGTCCCAGCGCTTCCCATCATAGTTACCATGTGGTGATTGCCGCAGGAAATTTGGGCGATGCCGAAATAAATGGTTTTTCTATTACAAATGGGTATGCTCTCGGCTTATCAACCGAACTGATAAAAGTAAACGGGCAGAATATACCCGGGGATGCAGGCGGAGGACTATATAATAAAAATGGGCAGGTGAATGTGAGGCATTGTAAATTTTACAATGATTATTCGAATGTTGGAGGTGCTTTTAGTAGTGAGAATGGCTCCTTTACAATTGCTTTTTGTGATTTTGAGGAAAACCATGCTATATCATGGGGAGGAGCTATTTATAGTAAAGATGTAAATACAGACTATACCAGCCTCATCACCAAAAGTTCTTTCTTAAAAAATTATATTTCTACCACAGGTACTCAATACGGTGACTCTGGGGGAGGAGCCATATATAATGAGGAGGGCAACTCTCTGAAAATTTCTTATTGTACCTTTAAAGAAAATCATACACCCACTGCTTCATCCCATGGAGATGAGGCCTTTTATGTAGATGGCGGCGCCATATTTAACCTCAATTCTTCTCCTAAAATAACGCATTGTTCATTTATTGATAATACTTCAAGTTTTGCAGGAGCTGTGTATAACCGCGGGTCTTCTCCTATCATTACCCATTGTTCTTTTGTGAGAAATGAAGCTGTCTATAAAGGTTACAGCAATCTCAAAAATGGGGGTTTTGGCGGTGCCATTTACAACAGTAGTTCTTCCACTCATATTATCAATTGCTCTTTTTCTAATAATGTGGCATATCAAAGGGGCGGTGCCATTGCAAACAATTATGAAAATTCTTCTGTTCTTATTGCCGGTTGTCTGTTTACAGGTAATCATATTACAGGCGGAGAGGTTGCTAGTGACTTTGGACTCAATTATATTGGAGAAGATATATTTAGCGGGACGGATGTGA
>CAYRBD010000050.1:0-24009 GCA_964422465.1 uncultured Chitinophagaceae bacterium | reverse complement strand
CTGTTCTATGCCGGATTTCGGTTGCCCCCGGAATCCGGTTTTTATAGGTCTTTTTATGGGCTCATGGGTTGAATGATTATATGGTTTTATGGTTAAATGGTTATATTGTTCCAGTGTTGTTTCAGAATAGTTCCAATGTTTCTAACTGTGAATTGCGAACTGTGCCAGTTGCAAACTGCAAACTGCAAAACTGCCAATTGCAAACTGCCACTCCTTCCAGCTCATTTCATTACAACCACCGTTCGTCCTTCTATCCGAAAATGGACCGCGCCGGTCATTTCCAGCATTTTTAATACCTCCGAAATATTAGCGCTTCGGGAAATAGAACCCATAAAATGGGCTGAAGGCGCCTCCTCATATTTTACCTCCACATCATACCATTGGGCTATTTGCCGCATCACCTCTTCAATGCTATTTCCTTCAAAATCAAAAAGACCATTTTTCCAGGCAATGATTTCATTAAGGTTCACCTGTTCATTAATTTTTATTTCATTGCCCTCAACCACAGCTTGCTGTCCGGGTTTTAATTTTTGCTCTTTACCCCTCACTACTATCTTTACTGCGCCTTTCACTAAGGTAGTCATAGCTGTATCTGTATAGGCGTTGATATTAAAATGGGTTCCCAATACCTCTACAGTCCCCTTGTCCTGCCCCTCTTGAGACTGCATATGTACCACAAAAGGAGCATGAGCATCCTCTTTTACTTCTAAATAGACTTCTCCTTTTATGGAGATGGCCCGCTCATTTCCGGTAAAGGCCGTAGGAAACCTTATTGAGGAAGCTGAGTTAAGCCATATTTTACTGCCGTCCGGTAAGATGATTTGATATTGCCCGCCCCGGGGGGTAGTAATGGTATTAAAAGAAGTGGCCGCTTTCTGTCTCCCTGTTCCTGATTGTTGATTGTATGCTAATACGCCACTATCAACTTTAATAATTTTTATGTCTCCCTGTTGGGCAAGTACGCCCGCGCCGGAGCTATCCAGGAAAATCCTTTTCCCATTGGCCAGGGTTAGTATCGCCTTATTGCCGCCCGGTACAATTCCCTGCTTTTGAGAGGTTTCCTGCCGGGTCATCTTTTTTGACGATATTTCCCGTTCCGGGTTTAGGAAAATAAGTGACAGGATAATCAATACCCCAATGGCAGCAGCCGCAACAACGGCCCAACGCATTATCCCGTGATGTATGGGAGTATAAGAGGGACGAGTTATTTTTTCCGGACTCTTCTTTTTCCCTTCAGCGAGGATATTTTTTAATATATCATCGGCCTGTTTTGAATTCATTTTCTCAACGGGCTGGTAGCTATTCCATATATTGCTCAGTCGCTCTTTCCATTCTTCATCATTCCGAAGGGTATCGGCCCATAAAGCCAACTCATCCCTTTCTTCTTCGGTAAGCCGATGATGAAAAAGCTGTTCCAGCAAATATTGTAATCTATCCATTGACATCTGTTAGTAAGACAAATGGGAGAGGAAAAACACCCAGTTGAGACGAAGATGGGCGACTTGTGGCGAGGGGGAGAATGGGCGATTTCATAGGCACCATTTTTCCGGATGTATTGCCATAGTTACCGATCCCCTTATTCTCTCATCCGTTCTTCCAGTTTCTCCCGAAGAGTATGCAGGGCGCGTGACAGGTGGTTTTGTACCGTTGAAAGAGACAGGCCCAACCTTTCAGCAATTTCTTTCTGTTTCATATTTTGTTCCCGGCTCAAACGGTAAATTGTTTTTTGTTGAGGAGGGAGTTCTTCTACCTTTTTGTTAATAAATTGCCGTGTATTTTTGTAGTGCAATTCTTCGTTGGGGGCGAGAGGGGGCGTTTTTTCGCTTTGTTTTTCCTTTAAAATCAGAATTTCTTTTGCCCTGCGCCGGAGCAGATTGATGGCATGGTTTTGAGCTGCCCGAAAGAGGAAGGCATTGAAATTTCTGATCTCAGAGAGTTTTTCCTTTTGCATCCATATCTTTAGAAAAATCTCCTGAACCACATCTTCAGCTATCTCTTTTGAATTGGTGATTCTCAAGATAAACCCAAACAACCTATCCTTATAGGCTATAAAAAGCTGTGCAAAAGCATCCTCATCTCCTTTGGAGGCACCTTGTAACAGCAGTATTTCATGGTTTGGTAGCTCTTTTGCCAAAAGAATAAATTAAAATTGAGAAGCTAAATTAACCAAAAATATACAATAGGAATGGCCACCTCCGGATTGCATTTCATTTTGGAAGAAAAAAATATAAAAATAACCTATATTTATTCTCATGGAAGAGCAGGAAGTATATAGTAAAATCAAATCGGTAGTCCATTCCTTCTTACCGGGCGCTCAGGTACTCCTTTTTGGGTCCCAGGCAAGAGGAGTGGCTCATAAAGATAGTGATTATGATTTGCTGGTGGTAACGGAGAAATCTATTTCCCCAAAGGAGAAAATGAATTTACAAAGTAAAATTAATAAGGCCTTAGCATGGGCCCTGGAGGTACCTTTTGATCTTCTTTTAAAAGACACTTCTGAAGTTGAACGATATAAAAACGCAAAAGCCCATATTATCTATTATGCTCTAAAAGAAGCAGTTAAATTATGACTGGGATTGACAAAGAGTTTTTAGAAAAATGGATCGAAAAAGCAGACCATGACCTTATCGCTACCAAAATAATTATTGATACTCATCCGATTATTCTTGATATTGCCTGCTTTCATTGCCAGCAGGCAGTAGAGAAATTCTTAAAGGCCTTTTTACTTTTTCAAGAACAAGAACTTAAAAAGATTCATAACTTGAATGTTTTATTGAAAGATTGCCTGGCGTTTGATATAGACTTTAAATTGATTGATATTAAGAACTTAAACCTTTATGCTGTTCAGGCGAGATATCCCGAATATATTGCCTCGAATTATACTACTCAAGGGATAAAAATATTATCAAATCGCTTTACAGATCAAAGAGTTGGTTTTACATAAGATTGAGCTAAACTAATGCTATGGGTCAATTCTTAGTTGAAAACGCTTCTTACTTTTTCACCCACCTCATGTCCTTTTAGCTGGTAGTCAAACCCCAATAAGTCTGCGATAGTTGTTGCATATTGCGTTTGATAAATCTGTTCTTTCTTTTTCATTTCTCCTAAGGGCCGGGTATCAGGGCCCATAATCATAAACCATGTTTCATTTGAATGAGGAGTACCAGAACCATGACTGGTCCATTGCTTCCCAAGACCTCTGCCATGATCGGGTACAATCATGAAAGTGGTTTTCCCTTTATAAAACGGGTCTTGCTGCATCATTTCCCACAGATTTTTGATCATGTCATCCAGGTTATGGGCATCTAAAAGATAATGGGCATATTTTCCCGCATGAGCATATTCATCGGTATCTCCAAAGTCAATATAAATGACCTTCGGATGTCTGGCTAAAAGGTAAGACTTGGCCAGCGCATATACTTCAAAGTCTAACCGTTCGATAATACCAAAAGTTTTGGGTGCATAATGCTGTATTTCATTAGCCAGAGTTTCCGCTTCTGTTAAAGAGTCGCCGGGAAGGTTTTCCCAGGGAACGCTGATTAGCATATTGCTGTTCTCTTTATTCAGGCACCGCCCGGAAGCACCCCAACAGGTTATGGCTACCACCTGATCCTTATAATCCGGCTGTTGGTTTATAAATTCCAAAATATTGGGATTGGTATTGGTTCCATAGCCGTTGGAATTGATCTTTTTATCTACAAAACCACTTAATACTTCTGCCCGGCCGGGATAAGATATCCAATACGGATTTTTAACATTTACCTTATTTCCCAAATCCCTGTTTCCGTAAATCTGGCCGTGCTTAGCAATATAATTCCAGGTGAAAGGCATCAGTTTAGTTTTTCTTTCTTCCTGATTATCTGACCAAAACATTTTCATGCGTTTGGTAGAATCCATAGAATTGAACTTTGGATTTGTAAGTAAGTCATAATCTGCACCATGAAACAATTCCTGCCAGCGATAGCCGTCGATCAGGATAAGCACTACATTTTCAGTTTTGTGAACTGGTTTTTGGGCAAAACCAAAGGTAGATAACAACGTGAATACGGCTAAAAGGTATATTTTCATTTTTTAAGAATCTTTTGTATCATCTTCCTTTTTCGGAATATCTTTAAGTTTTATCCCTGCACTTTTTTCAAAGAAGGGAGCCAATAAGTCTAATGGTACCGGGAAAATGGTGGTGGAATTATTTTCCGCAGCTATGACCTGAAGCGTTTGCAAATAACGCAACGTCAGGGAGCTGGATTGCTCATTTAATATTTTAGCTGCATCCGACAATCTTTGCGAAGCCTGGTATTCACCTTCTGCCGTAATTACTTTTGATCGCCGTTCTCTTTCTGCCTCTGCCTGCCGTGCCATCGCGCGTTGCATCTCCTGGGGGAGGTCTATTTGCTTGACTTCCACGTTGGATACTTTGATACCCCAGGGATTAGTATGTTCATCAATAATTTCTTGTAATTTTAAATTGATCTTGTCTCTTTGCGACAACAAATCATCTAATTCCGACTGGCCCAGCACACTTCTTAAAGTTGTTTGCGAAATCTGGGAGGTGGCAAACATGTAATTCTCCACATCTATAACCGCCTGATTCGGAGATACCACCCTGAAATAAACAACAGCATTTACTTTTACAGATACGTTGTCGCTGGTGATTATATCCTGGGGAGGTACATCCAGCACAATGGTTCGAAGGCTGACGCGTACCATTTTATCAATGATAGGAACCAGAAAAATCAATCCCGGCCCCCGGTGGCCATCTCCTGTCAATCTTCCCAGTCGAAAGATGACAGCTCTTTCATATTCTTTTAATATTTTAATAGAATTGGCCAAAATGATGATCACAAACAGGATCACAATTACAGCAAAAACAGGAAATGAACTCATAATCTTAAATTTATGGGATAAATATAGGCTTTAAATTTGTTTTTGAAGAATATAAAGAACCGCGCTGCTTTCAGAAGACTTTTTCCGGGCGCTAAACCATGATTTCAATCCTTTCATGAAACCGGTAATATACTTTGTTTTCCCATGTTTATACTTTTCACTCAACAGGCTGATATAAAAAGCATCAAAAGGCATGGCTATTTGTTTGATACATTTAAAATGATATTGAGAAGCCAGATGGAGAAAAGCAGCAGGGGAGAAATGGTACAGATGCCGGGGAACATCATAAGCCGCCCAATATTTGTAATACTGTATCGCATCATATGAAGTATAATTGGGCAAGGCAATAAATAAGGTTCCCTCATCAGCCAGCAACCGCGTGAGTTGTTGCAGATACTTATGCAGGGGATACACATGCTCCAGGACATGCCAGAGGGTAATAGCATCAAAATTATTCGCTGGTAATTGGTAAAGGGCTTCGGAGGAAAGCGGGGTAATCTGATATTGTTTTTTTGACACGTTTCGCGCAAGTTGATCCGGCTCCAGACCAGTGACGGTCCATCCTGACCGTTTCATTTCATTCAGAAAAGCGCCCGTTCCACAACCAATATCCAGGAGGGAACCGTTATGCCTGCCGGTGACCTTTTCTACCCATTTTCTCTTTTGAATAAGAGCATATTTCCGAACGAAGTGATATAATTTGTTGATCAGACCTGCATGGGTATCTGTATGTGAAATATAATTTTCGGATTTATAATAAGGCGCTATGTTTTCTTCCGCCGGTACCGGCCAGGTAAATCGAAGGCTACAGGAATTGCAATCATACAGGGTAAAGATTTCCCCGCTTACCAGGTAGTCTTTTACCTCGAGCCTTTTTTTTACATCTTCGGATCCACAGGAAGGGCAATTAATCTTTGTTGTCATTTCAGGTTCTGATTCCAATTTTATTCATTTATTTTTCAGGATTGCGAGGATTAAACGAATCATCGCTCCAATTGGCAGGATTATTCTCAATGTATCTTGCAATTCGGGCATGGGAGGCGGGGGCACGAATGACGTGATCGTGAAAACCCCGTTGCCAGTCAAGCCTGTAACTCAACCGGTGTGCATGTCGCGTTACGGCAGATTTGTAAGATCCTATAATGGATGACAGGGTATTTTTTCCCTGATTTTGAAATCGTTGTTGGCCAATGGTTTTGGGGGGATTGGGGGGTGAATTCGATGGTGGGGGCGATGATGGCGATGATGGGGGTAGGGGCAAGGCATGCCTTGCCCGACCGCCGCCATCGCCCCGGTCAATATCATTCCCCGGGGGGCCATCGGTTTTATTATTCCCATTCAAAATCAATATTCCGTGAATATGATTGGGCATGACAATAAAGGCACCCAATTCCATATTTTTTGCATGGTTTTTTATTTCATGCCATAATACATCTGCAATTACACCAACAGGTGATAATTGCATGATTTTATTTTTTATTTCACCGAAATAATATACCCTGTTTTTGGTGCAGATGGTGATAAAATAGGCGGCACTCCATCCATAATCCCAATTTTGTAACCGCAGTGAATTTTTTCGGTATTTTCCGCTATAATCTCCCATATCACTATTCTTCCTGAAATGCCTTTACATATATTTTAAGATTGTCTATTCCCGTTACCTGTACCTTCTGACCTTTCTCTATCGGGCCGGAGACAGATTCTGCCTTCCATATTTCTCCATAAACCCTCACCCTGCCAAAGGGGGCCAGCATTTCCAATGCTGTTCCTGAGCGGCCAATGAAGGCTTCCCTGCCGGAAGTAATTCTATTCTTTTGCGCATTTAATCCAAGGCCAATGATGAAGAGAAAGAAAGCCGTGGTAACAATTACAGCAGAAATAATGATGCTTAAAGAAATCTTCAGGAAATGAGTGCCATAATGTGTTTGTAACAACATAACGGAACCTAAAAACAGGGCAACAATGCCTCCGATTGTCAGGATGCCGTGGCTGGTCATTTTTACATCCAGAATAAACAGGATCATGGCCAGAATAACCAATGCAAGTCCTGCATAATTAATCGGCAGAATGCTCATGGAATAAAAAGCCAGGATAAGCGCAATGACACCAACCACTCCCGGAAGAACACCGCCGGGATTAAAAAATTCAAACAAGACCCCAAACATCCCCAATAGAAGCAAAATATACATCAGGTTGGGGTTGCTCAGGAGAACCGTCAGTTTTTCGGAGAAAGTCATTTCCACGGGCACCATGCGGGCACCTGCGGTATGTAATACGGTGATTCCGGTCGTCACCTTCACCGTATCTCCATTAATTTTTTGAAGTAAATCGCCGGGGTTATCGGCAATCAGGTCAATGAGGTTTTCTCTAAGCGCCTCCGTTTCGGTCAACGAAATGCTATTTTCTACAGCTTCCTGAGCAACTTCGATGTTGCGATTCCTTTTTTGTGCAATGGAACGCATAAAAGCACGGGCATCATTGGTGGCTTTCCGGCTCTCTATGCTGTCCATTGTTCCATTAAGAACAACCGGATGCGCGGCTCCTATATTGGTAGCCGGAGCCATAGCTGCGATATTTGCAGATAATGTAATAAAAACCCCTGCTGACGCTGCCCTTGAGCCACCGGGATAAACGTAAACTATCACGGGCACGCTGGAATTTTGGATAGCGCCTACAATTTCCCGCGTGGCCGTTAATAAACCACCAGGGGTATTCAGTTCTATGACAACGGCATCTGCCTTTTGTTTTTCAGCTTCTGTGATTCCTCTATGAATATAAGAAGCAATGGCCGGGGTAATGGCATCATCTACCTTCAGCGTCATCACGGTCTGGCCCGCCAGGAACAGCGGCACCAGCAGTAACAACCCCACAAAGAAGATTCGCCATTTCATACTTACCCTTTTTCATATTAAAAGACACGCTCTATTGTTTTTCACTATCCTCAGTAACGGGCGCCGGTAGCTGACTGGCAGAGTCTAACGTTCCGGGCACTTTTCCTTCAGGAGTTCCTTTTTTCCCAAATATTTGTTTCCACTGCTCCAGTTGTGCAATAATCATTTGTGCCGACTGGGCATCTTCCTGTAAGGTAGCGCCCATCTTTGAATTGGGCAGCGCCTGATAATAGGCCAGTTGTTGATTACAATCCTTGATAATGGCATCGGCAATCTGGTCACCCCGAGTGCTGTCTCCTGCCAGATAAAAAGCATACACCGTTTGCATCGAATTGATGTTGAAGGGGTTGCCTGTATATCCATTCCCCGGAGAGGTATATCCAAAGGGGAAATTTTGTTTCAGAATATTTTTATCACAATATCTCAAAACTTTCAACGCGCTGTCTTTGCGTCCGGCTTCGGCAAGCGCGATACCCAGCTTGGCATACGAATTCCTGATACCCATTAGCATCCTCCGGTTGGGTTCATCAAAGTAAGTTCCGGGGGTTTGCGCACCGCCGAATTTGAATTTATTCATGAGGTTATCATACATAAAATCCAGATTGATGTTCCCCGAATTGGTGATGGAATTTTCGGACTGACTAAGGTAAGGCACTAAGCGATAGGCTAACCCATCGGTCTCCAGGTAATCTCCCAGGCCCAGTCTCGACAGCGTAGCAGGGCTGGTGAAGCAGAGCGGGCGTTTCCAGTCATTCGCAGCTATAATATTTAACAACAGGAGGTCATTCTTATATAAAATACTTTTAGGCATTTTAAAAGTAACCTCTGAGAGGACTTTTGAGGTGTCTGCCACTGGCACCAAATGGTTGGAAAGGATGTATTTTTTATTAACAGGAATATACATGTTGTGCGTTGGAAAGTAATTTAATTTTTCCTGACCATTGCTTACTTTATATTCCGGTTTGTCACTCCCCATAAAAGCCATCAGTTCGTTCAGGTTATAATATTGGTCTGTCGGTAGTTTCTGTCCCGGTTCTACATAAGGAACATAGTTTCTCCTTTCTCCCAAGTATTTGGAGGGCGCCCAGCTAATCGGAGCCGGAGCAGCCTGGTTTTTTTTATAGCGCTGGTTATTAATATACCAGTCCACTCCCAAAAGGCTCATGTTAATGATCCGTATATCAGGCCGAATACCTTCCACCTCCTGTGCATACCACAAGGGATACGTATCGTTATCTCCCTCTGTAAATAAAATTGCATTGGGTTCGCAGGACTGGAGATAATCAATCGCTACATCCCGTGGCAATGTTTTGGTAGAGCGATCGTGATCGTCCCACTCCTGAAATCCCATGATGACAGGAACCGCGAGCAGGCATATAATTCCCGCAGCAATAGCAGAAACTTTTCCCGGTGCTTTCTTTTTGAAGAAATTATAAACAGACAAGACCCCAAGTCCGATCCAGATTGCAAAAGCATAAAAGGATCCAACGTAAGCATAATCCCGCTCCCTCGGCTGTGGCCCATTTTGATTCAGATAAAATACAATGGCCAGGCCGGTAAAGAAGAACAGAAGCAGCACTACGAACCAGTCTCTTTTATTTCTGTTAAGTTGGAAAAACAATCCAAAGAGTCCGAGGATAAATGGCAAAGCATACAGTTTATTATGTGCTTTGTTGTGTTTAAGACTGTCTGGCATTTTACTTTGGTCTCCCAGCCGGATGTTATCAATGAAGTTGATTCCGGTGATCCAGTTGCCATCTCTTACATCTCCAAAACCCTGAGTATCGTTTTGTCGGCCGGAGAAGTTCCACATGAAATAACGCCAGTACATCCAGTCCACCTGATAGCTAAAAAACCATTTTAAATTGTCGCCGAAGGTTGGGGTTTCATTTTTGGAAAGCCCCAGCCAACCTCTGTAAAA
Source organism: uncultured Chitinophagaceae bacterium (assembly GCA_964422465.1). GTDB lineage: Bacteria > Bacteroidota > Bacteroidia > Chitinophagales > Chitinophagaceae > FW021-bin31. The sequence goes on along the minus strand of CAYRBD010000050.1, from coordinate 14,313 downwards.
GTCGCCCTGGTGGCGATCATTTCCTGTATCCCAAATGCGAGGGAAAATGTGCTCATCTGCCCCGGAATATTCAGCCGTCATTTTATGACCGGTCACAATGTACTTGTGAAGGCTGTCATCCCGCTGGTAAATTTTTGCGCCTTCCTTATAACCAGTAGGTTTGGCAGTGAAATCCTGTCCATAAACCAAAGGGAAAGTACCATACTGGCTGCGATCCAGGTAATTAACCAAAGCCTGAGGCCCATCTACATCGTTCATGTTGATGGACGGACGGGCGCTTGCACGAATAATTGTAGTAAAATAAGTGGAATAACCAATTAACATGAAGGCAAAACAGAGCAACCCTAAATGCAAATAATAGCGAGAGCGTTTGCGAGAAACACGAAGTCCCCAGATGATCAATATCACCAGCAAAATTAAAAAGAAGGCCGTACCCGTATTGAAAGGCAGTCCAAAATCATTTACGAATAACACATCGAAGATACCGGCTGCCTTTACCGTGTATTGAATAACTATCACCTGGACAACCCCGGTAATAATACAGGCTAAAACAAATACCCAGAACGTTTTTTTACGGGTAACCTTATATCTTTTCAGGTAATACAACATGACGATGGCCGGGATGGTCAGGATACACATCAGATGCACCCCAATGGAAAGGCCAATCATAAAGGCGATAAAGATAATCCACCGGTCGGCGTGAGGCTCATCGGCCTGGCTTTCCCATTTAAGAGCCGCCCAGAAGATGATGGCCGTAAAGAAAGAAGATAAGGCATATACTTCTCCTTCAACGGCAGAAAACCAGAAAGAATCCGAAAAAGTGAAAGCAAGCGCTCCTATAGCTCCTGCAGCCATGATGACAAAAGTCTTTTCAAACCCGATTTCCTGTCCTTTTTTCACCATGAGTTTACGGGCAAAATGAGTGATGGTCCAAAATAAGAACAGAATGGTCATGCCACTGGAAACTGCGGAAAGCAGGTTCACACTTTGGGCGGCCGTATGTGGCCCTGCCCCCGTGAGAATAATGAACAGCCGTGCCAACAACAAAAAGAACGGGGCGCCCGGTGGATGGGGAACCTGCAACTTGTAGGCAGAAGAAATAAACTCCCCACAATCCCAAAAACTGGCGGTAGCTTCACGGGTGGAAATGAAAACAATACAGGCGATAATTCCTACAACCCATCCTGTTATATTGTTTGTCCTTTTGAAACTTGAATTCATACGGCTTGTTTAATGTTCGGGCAAAAATAGAAAAAGAATACCAGAATCTATTTATTAAAATTATATACTATATTAAAGGCTATTCAAAATAAATACGTATGGTCTGATAAAATAAATGTTTATGAAAATTCATTCCCGCTGACTGGGTTTCCTGTGAAAAATTTTGTAACCCGAATAAACCGGCGGCGTTTCCTTTGTTAATAGCTATCTCCAGGTATCCTGCTGTATTAAACAAGGCCACCTTTCCTCCCTCGGCCACATCAGCATAGCTGTCATGAAGTTTTGTAATATAATCATCACGCATGACATATATTTTGAAGCCTCTTCCTCTTCGGGAACGTTCAAAAATATCCCTGGTGATATTGACAATGACATTTTCAAAACGATCAATATAAATAATCTGCCCCTCAATATAATCATTTTGTACGAAAGGCTTCAACGGATTTTTGGCTTCTATATTTTCAACAGGAGGGCCGGCCTCTTCCGGGGCCATCCCGTTTTGCAGGGCAGAAGCGGTTTCTGCAAACCGTTCGACTACCTCCAGGGTATTCATTCCCCCGTGGCTGTGCATAATCCGGTAAGCCGCCTCCGGTTTTTCCCCAAAGATCATTGTTAAAAGACCGTTGTTAGCACAAAAGAAATAATGACCTTTGTGCCGACAAAGCATATAAGGCTCCTCATTGTTGACGAACAAATTGACTAAGATAAAATGGCAGGTGTCTTCCGGGAACCACCGGATTGCACTCTTGCAGATATAGGCGGCTTGTGGAAAATTGAAAGGGAGAATATCATGGGAAATATCTATCACCTGATACTTTGGGCAGGTTTGAACCAGCAGGCCTTTTATGGCGCCTACCATATAATCTTGTAATCCGATATCTGATGTCAGGGTGATAACTGGCACTATTGCTCTTCAATTTTGGCCCAAAAATCCTAAATAACAGGGACTTTCCGAAATTTTTATGAGAATAACAGTAGTTTTCTACCTTTACAGGAATAAAACAAATTGATTTATGGCTGAACGTATTAAAGAATCGGAATTAGTGCTGAATGACAGGGGGGCGGTTTATCATCTTGATCTCCGTCCGGAAGAGTTGGCCACTACCGTCATTACAGTTGGCGACCCGGGTCGGGTTCCTGTTGTATCAAAATATTTTGACCGCATTACCCATCAATCCGCGCATCGTGAGTTTGTCTCCCATACCGGCTTCATTGGTTCTAAAGCCTTCACCGTCTTGTCCACCGGCATTGGCCCGGATAACATAGACATTGCTTTTAATGAATTGGATGCGCTTGTCAATATTGATTTGCAAAGTCGTGAAATAAAACCGGAGTTTACCCGGTTGAAAGTCATTCGCATGGGAACCTGCGGGGGGCTGCAGGCGGATATCCCTACAGACGGGCTGGTAGCTTCTTCACATGGCATAGGACTGGATAATTTGTTGCTCTATTACGGGCTCAGACAAAGCCATAAAGAGTCGCAGCTATTAGCTGCATTTGAAACACATACCGGTCTGGATAAAATTGGAATCCATCCCTATTTTGCTTCCGGTAGTGAAAAGCTACTGAAAGCTTTTACTGATGCGGGATACGCGCATGGTATTACGGCTACCTGCCCGGGCTTTTACGCTCCGCAGGGGAGAACCTTACGGTTGCCTATTGCCTTGCCAGCCTTGCCGGACAAACTGGCTTCTTTTCAATTTGAGGGTCTTCGAATCACCAATTTTGAGATGGAAACGGCTGCCATTTTTGGATTAGGCAGGCTAATGGGGCACGAATGTATGGCGGTAAATACCATTATTGCCAACAGAAGCACGCGGGAATTTACCAGGGATACGGCAAAATCTATTGAAAACATGATTGAACGCTCTTTAGCAGTATTATCAAATCTTTAAACCTCAGGTAATTGATATCCGTTTTGATAATCCGGAAAGATGAACTGATCGTTTTTTGAGTCTGTAAAAGCCTTTTTATGCCGGTCCCAGAAGATTTTCTGGTCGGTAAGTTGTGCAATGTTTCCCATGTGACATACTGATCCTACCAAAGCCGCTGCCGATACAGGGCAATTGAGGTTTTCCATTTTTCTGGTTTTCATGACCTCTATGAAATTCTGCGTATGCTTATCCACCCCGTTATCGGTAGCTTTTGTATAGGGAACTGCTTCAATCTCTTTGTTCTCAGGTATGACTTCCCAACCGCCTCTGTCCAAAACCAGGGTACCCTTGTTCCCGATGTATGCAATCCCATGATCCCTGTGATAGGGTCCTCCGTTAATACCAACCGCCTGCTCCCATATACCAATAAAACCTCCGAAATCATAAATGGTGGACATGGTATCCGGCCATTGTTCGGCATCATCCGGATACCCAATCTTACCTCCGGTCGCTGAAATACTTTTTGGAAAATCTGCTTTCATCCCCAATAAAATATAATCAATCAGGTGTACGCCCCAGTCCGTCATTAACCCACCTGCATAATCATAGAACCACCGGAAGTTAAAATGAAATCTGTTGGGATTAAAAGGATGTTTGGGTGCCGGGCCCAGCCATTGATCATAGTGAACCCCTTCAGGAACAGGCCCATTCGGCTTCTTGGGAATGGGCTTCATCCACCCCTGGTAGGCCCATGCCTTGACGTTTCGAATCTTTCCCAGATGACCCGATTGAACGTATGCTACCGCATCTTTAAAATGTTGCATACTACGTTGCCATTGTCCCACTTGTACCACCTGCTGATACTTCTCCTGTGCGGCTACCATAACCCTGCATTCTGCTATTGTTCTTCCTACCGGCTTTTCACAATAGACGTCTTTACCCGCTGCACAAGCATCGGCCATGATCAGACAATGCCAATGATCAGGGGTGGCAATTAATACGGCATCAATATCCTTATCTTGGAGTACCTCCTGATAATGGATATATTTTTTTACTTTGATACCTGCCTTAGCCAATTCAGAGGCCCTTTTATCCAATACATTCTCATCTACATCACACAAAGCCACAATATTTACTTCCGGGTTTTTCATCAGTCCATTCAGGTCCGACCAGCCCATACCGTTGACCCCTATAGCTGCAATATTGATTTTGTCCAGGGCGCTGATCTTTTTTCTTTTTTCAGCCAAGACTTCAAAGGGTATGAAATTACCTATACCGATGCCAGCAGCCAACAGCGAGCCGGATTTTAGAAGTTGACGACGAGATAAATCCATTGAATAATGCTTTAAATAAAATTATCATATAGTTCAAAAAGACGACTCAATGATAATACATTTTTTGAGTTAATCAAAATAGCTGTATTTCAGTATCTTTGCCTAAAAGATTTCACAAATGTTTTTCCACTTTTATAAATACCAGGGCGCCGGGAACGATTTTGTCATTCTGGACAACCGGCAGGGGGAATATTCCGGCCTCGACCAAAAGGATATTTTTTTGTTATGCGACCGGCATTTTGGCGTAGGAGCCGATGGGCTGATGATGCTGAACAACCATCCTGAATTACCCTTTGAAATGAAATACTTTAATTCCGATGGAAAAGAAGGCAGCATGTGTGGAAACGGAGGTCGTTGTATAGTAGCTTTTGCAAAAAGCAAAGGGATCATAGAGAAGGAGGTTACTTTTATGGCCGTGGATGGTGCGCATGAAGCGAAGCTGGTAAAAGAAGACTGGGTTGAACTGAAAATGAAGGATGTGAATAAAGTAGAATTGGGATATGATTATGCCATCCTGGATACCGGGTCTCCGCATTATGTGAAATTTACTGAATTTCTAGGGGACATAGACGTCGTAAAAGAGGGGAAGAAAATCAGGGATATGGATCGGTTTAAACCGGATGGTATTAATGTAAATTTTCTGGAGTATGGAACAGCCGCCCTGCAAATACGTACTTATGAAAGGGGAGTGGAGGATGAAACACTAGCCTGTGGTACGGGCATTACGGCTTGTGCCCTGGTAGTGGCCGGAAACCAAAATCAACCATACCGCATACCTGTTCAGGTAAAAGGAGGAGACCTGGAAGTTCGTTTTGATAAGATCAGTCAACAGGAATTTACCAATATCTGGTTATGTGGCCCGGCTGAAAAGGTTTTTGAAGGAGATATGGAACTGAATGAAAAGTGGAAGGAAAGACTGACGGCGTTCGAATATATTTTGTAACTGTGGGAATCCCAGGGTAGTTCCAGGGTATTTCCAGATGGTTGAGACATTAAGAATTGAGTATTATGATAAAAAAGATTGGTCTGTTCATATTCGTATTTTTAATCCTAAAGTCGCCCCTGTACGCTCAATCCAATCCGGAATGGAATGCTGCACAGATAAAAGAAAACCTGGAGAAACTCAATACCGTCGGCCGGGTCCTATACGTTGCGGCGCATCCGGATGATGAAAATACACAGCTGCTGGCATGGCTGGCCAATGCCCAAAAATACCGAACGGCCTATCTGTCTCTTACCCGGGGAGATGGTGGTCAAAATCTCGTGGGGGATGAACAAGGTCCTTACCTGGGGTTAATTCGTACGGAAGAGTTACTTGCTGCCAGACACAATGATGGTGCGGAACAGTTTTTCAGCCATGCCCTGGATTTTGGATTTTCTAAAACAGCCAAAGAAACCTTTCAATTTTGGGGACTCCAGCGTATTTTGGGAGACGTGGTTTGGGTTGTCCGCAAATTTCGTCCGGATGTTATTATTTGCCGTTTCCCTGAAGACAAGAGAGCCGGACATGGGAACCACTGGGCGTCCGCTATCTTGGCACATGAAGCTTTTAAGGCCGCAGCAGACCCCCATCAGTTTCCTGAACAATTGAAATATGTCAGCCCCTGGCAGGCTAAACGGGTCTTATGGAATACCTATAATTTTGGAGGAAACAACACTACTTCTCCCGACCAATTTAAAATAAATATTGGTGGTTACAACCCGCTTCTGGGAAAAGGCTATGGTGAAATAGCCGCTCTAAGTCGTTCCATGCACAAGAGCCAGGGGTTTGGATCCGCTCCTTCTTATGGTGTCCATTGGGAACATTTTAAAACGATTGAAGGCCCCGCACCGCAACAAACTTTGATGGATGGGGTGAATACCACCTGGACCAGAGTAGAGGGAGGAAAAGTGATAACCTCCTTAATCCAAAAGGCCTTAAAAGAATACGAGGTTTCCCATCCTGAAAAAATAACCCCACTGCTGCTGAAAATCAAATCGGCTATTCAGCAAATCCCGGATACGGTTCTGCGGAAACAAAAAGAAAAAGAAATCAACCGGCTTATTTTGGCTTCCAACGGCATCTTATTAAATGCGTACAGCACATCTCCTTACATTGCAGCAGGGCAGGAAATGCAAGTGAATATCCAGGCCATCAACAGAAGTAACCAGTCGGTTGCACTTAATTCCATTACTGTTTTACAACAAAAAGAAAAAGGGAAGACCGTTCTTGCTAAAGACGTACTTCATAAAAACACTTACAATGTAAGCGTACCAGAAAATACTCCCATTTCACAACCCTATTGGCTGATTAAAAAACCTGCCGCAGGTTATTATAAAATAGCAAATCAATTACTGGTTGGGCGGCCGGAAAATCCCCCGGCATTGACAGCTAAATTCAGGCTGAATATCGAAAACCAAGCTTTTACGATTACCAGGCAAATCCTTTACAAACATACGGATCCGGTGAGGGGAGAAGTGGTAGATCCAATGGCTGTAACACCGCCTGTAACTGCAAATATCCAAAATGGGGTTTACGTGTTTACAAGCCAGCAACCTCAGCAAATTGAGGTCAGACTGAAAGGATATAAACCAGACGTGGAAGGAGTGGCGCATCTTGAAATTCCGGACAATTATAAAGTTCAAAATAATGACCAGCGCTTCTTATTAAAGCATAAGGGAGACGAAAAAACAATATACTTTACCCTCACACCTACTCAACCGGTTAACGCTTCCGCCAGTGACACGCTTGCCGTTCATTTAATGATAAACGGCAAAACGTACGATCGTGGAATGAAAACAATTGCGCTGAGTTACATTCCCACGATTACCGTATTTCCCTTTGCAGAATCAAAGGTGGCTACCGTCCCCCTGCATAAAGGGAACGCAGGTACCCAAATCGGGTACATTATGGGTCCGGGAGATAAGGTTCCCGGAGCGCTTGAGCGGATCGGTTATCATGTAAAACTTTTGAGCGACCAGGAGCTGAGTTCGATTAATCTTCAACAGTATGATGCCATTGTGGTCGGTATCCGGGCTTATAATACCAGGAAGAACCTGAAATATAATCAGGATCGTCTGATGCAATATGTCAAAGACGGCGGTACGATGGTTGTTCAATACAATAAAAATTTTGGACTGGTAACGGATTCCCTTGGACCTTATCCCTTTACAGTAACACGAGACAGAGTAACGGATGAAACGGCCAAAGTAAATTTCCTGCTTCCGAATGACCCCATACTGAACAAACCCAATAAAATAACGGAAGCTGATTTTGAAGGATGGATACAGGAACGGGGATTGTATTTTGTAGATCAGGTAGATTCGCATTACCGTAAACCGTTGGCCATGCAGGACCCGGGGGAAGCACCATTGGATGGTTCCCTGATTGTTTGCGATTACGGAAAAGGAAAATATGTTTATACCAGCCTGGATTTTTTCAGAGACTTGCCTGCCGGAATACCGGGAGCTTTCAGGTTGTTTGTAAACCTGATAGCAAAGTAACATAAAGCAATGACAGATATCAAAAAACATACTTCCACTCATCGTTCCTGGATCGTAGCTTATATAGCAGTTGTGGTCTGGCTGGCGCTGCTGATCGTGTTCTTTTATTTCTTCACTAAATATTATTCATGAGCACTATAGACTGGATTGTATTGGTCGTCACGCTGGGGGGGATCATACTTTACGGCCTTATCCGCAGCAGGGGGCAGAAGGATATGGATTCTTATTACCTGGGCAATCGCTCCATGCCGTGGTATGTTATTTTGCTGTCGATTATGGGAACGCAGGCCAGCGCCATTACCTTTTTGTCGGGCCCCGGACAGGCTTATACAGATGGAATGCGGTTTGTTCAATATTATTTTGGACTTCCCCTGGCGATGGTCGTACTCTGTGTAACCTTTGTCCCTATTTTTCATAAATTAAAGGTCTTTACGGCTTATGAATTTCTGGAACATCGCTTTGATGTGAAAACGCGTGCTCTGACATCCTTTCTTTTTTTATTACAAAGAGCCTTATCCACCGGGATCAGTATTTACGCCCCTGCAATTATTTTGTCTTCCCTGCTGGGTTGGAATATTTACTGGACAAATATTTTCCTCGGAGGGCTGTTGATTATTTATACGGTATCGGGGGGAACCAAAGCCGTGGCCTATACTCAAAAGTTTCAATTCTTTATCATCTTCATCGGCATGTTTCTTGCCGGTTACCTCGTGGTAAAACTGCTTCCGGGAGATGTTTCCTTTTCTGATGCCTTACATGTATCCGGAAAGTTGGGAAAGTTAAATGTGATTGTCACTGATTTTGACTGGAAAGACAAATACAACATCTGGAGCGGCATTATCGGGGGCTTTTTCCTTGCACTTTCCTATTTTGGAACCGATCAGTCTCAGGTAGGGCGCTATTTAGCAGGCCGTTCGATAAGAGAAAGCCGTATCGGTCTATTGATGAACGGTTTTGTAAAAGTACCTATGCAGTTCCTTATTTTGCTAATTGGCGCTTTGCTGTTTGTGTTTTATCAATTTTATGAATCTCCGGTATTATTTAATAAAGCCCAGATTGAACAAGTAGAAAATTCTGATTATGGGAAGGAATTTCAACAGGTACAGCAGCGCTATGACCAATTGTCAGCCGTTAAACAGAATCAGGTTCAACAAATGGTCGCCGCTTTGCATCAGGATAATAAACCACAAATTGATTACTGGACCGACCAACTGGAAGCTTCCCAACAAAAAAGCCAAAAGATCAGAAAGGAAGCAAAAGAGGTGATCAGCAAATCGGATCCATTGGCAGACACGAACGACACCAATTATATATTCCTATATTATGTATTAAATAAATTGCCTATTGGCTTGATAGGATTGTTGATTGCCATCATCTTTCTGGCAGCATGGGGCTCTATAGCGGCCGCCTTAAATGCCTTATCTTCTACCAGTGTTGTCGATATTTATAAACGGCTTTTTAAAGCGAATGCTGAGAACAGGCATTACCTTAAGGTCTCCCGCTGGTGTACGCTGGGATGGGGGATTTTAAGTATTTTAGTTGCACAATTTGCTAATAGAATGGGGAGTCTGATTGAGACCGTAAATATTTTAGGGTCTCTTTTTTACGGAACCATTTTGGGGATATTTATAGTAGCTTTTTACCTTAAAAAGTTAAAAAGTACCCCTGTGTTTATTGGGAGCCTAATCGCCGAAATCGTAGTTATTATAATCTATTTTTCAGATATTATCTCTTTCCTCTGGCTCAATGTGGTCGGCTGTATGGGCGTTATTTTGTTCGCCTGTTTAGTCCAGGGGCTTCTTCCGCTCAAAAAGGCAGGAAATGGCAACTCTTTGTCTGAGGATTAAAGCGAAGTACTGATTCGGATAGGGACATAAGTATGGTCCCAGACTAAATAAAGAACAGCGCTGGTATCCTTTATTTGGTCGAAATTGATGGTGAAAGTTTCAACCTGAAAAGGCAAATACTCCGGACTTACCTTAAACCGAAGCACATCATCGGCCTCTTTATAATCCAATCCCCAGTTCTTAACGTCTTTATTTAAAATAATCGTCCATTCGTTTTCAGAAGGAATGGAATACACGGCATATTTTCCCGCTTTTACGGCATGACCTTCCAATTTTACATCTTTTTCAAAGTCAATTGTGGTTACCGCATTGGCTCCTGTACGCCATACTTTATTATAGGGTACTAATTCCCCAAAAATGGTACGGCCTTTCACTCCGGGGCGACAATAATCCACGGTAATTTTTGACAAGGCAAAATCCTGGGTAACGATCTGGTGAGGGCTTGCTGCAGGCTTTTTCTGGTTCTGGCCAAAAACTACCGTTGAGAAAAGAAGTATAAACAGAGGAGTTAAAAAGAATTTTTTCATGATAATTGGTTTTAGGTTTCAAAAATACGGAATAGCAGGCAATTGAACATTTATTTTATTGAAAACCTCAAAAGTTAAAATTTCAAAGGATAAAAAATTATTTTAGCTAAAAACGGAAAAAATATTCTAATCATTAGAAATTATTCATTTTTTTTCAATAATTTTGCCTTAACTTCTAAAGGTTGTTAATTTAAAGTTATGAACACAGAAATTAAAACAAACGTGCTAGATAAGGAAACCAGAATCGTTGAATTCATCAACAGCGTTAAAAGGCGAAGCGCCCATGAAGTGGAATTCTTGCAGGCTGTTTCGGATGTAGCCGAAAATATCATCCCTTTTGTAGATGAACATCCGATCTATAAAAAGCATAAAATTTTGGAGCGTATTGTGGAACCTGAACGGGTTGTTATTTTCCGGGTTCCCTGGCTTAATGACAAGGGAGAAATTGAAATTAATCGTGGGTTTCGCGTTCAGATGAACAGTGCAATTGGCCCATACAAGGGAGGGCTGCGTTTTCATCCGAGTGTGAACCTGAGCATTTTAAAGTTTTTAGCCTTTGAACAGGTGTTCAAAAACAGCCTGACCGGCCTTCCAATGGGAGGCGGTAAAGGAGGATCCGATTTTGACAGCAGAGGGCGTTCTGATCAGGAAGTCATGCGTTTTTGTCAGAGTTTCATGACCGAGCTCTTCCGCCATATCGGGCCAGACCGGGATGTGCCAGCCGGAGATATAGGGGTGGGAGCCCGGGAGATTGGATATCTTTTTGGTCAGTATAAGAGATTAACAGCCTCTTTTTCCGGGGTGCTTACGGGTAAAGGAAGTAGCTATGGCGGAAGCCTCATTCGTCCGGAAGCTACAGGATATGGAGTTGTTTACTTTGCCAGAGAGATGCTAAAGACGCGTGGCGAAAAGTTGGAAGGGAAAACCGTTGCCGTTTCAGGAGCCGGAAATGTCTCTCAATATACCATCGAAAAGTGTATTGAACTGGGAGCAAAAGTGATTACCATTTCCGATTCCAATGGCTTTGTCTATGATCCGGAGGGTATAGATTCCAAGAAACTGGCTTATATCTTCGATTTAAAAAATAACCGCCGGGGCCGGATCAATGAGTATGCAGAGGAGTTTAACCTGGAATATTTTGAGGGGGAACGTCCCTGGAAGGTGAAATGTGATATTGCGCTGCCGGATGCCACCCAAAATGAGGTTAACCTGGAAGATGCCAAAAACCTTCTGAGTAATGGTTGTATTTGTGTAGCAGAAGGAGCCAATATGCCCTGTACTTCCCAAGCGATTCACGAATTTGAGAAGCGAGGAATCTTATATGGCCCGGGCAAAGCAGCCAATGCCGGAGGAGTAGCTGTATCCGGACTGGAAATGTCCCAAAATTCTATTCGTTATGCCTGGAGCCGGGATGAAGTAGATACCCGTCTGAAAAAAATTATGCACCAGATACACAAAAAATGTGTGAAGTATGGTACCAACGAAGATGGGTCCATCAGCTACGAGAAAGGAGCCAATATTGCCGGTTTTAAAAAGGTAGCGGATGCTATGATTTCGCAGGGGCTGGTATAAGTTTCTATTGAGCAATCAAATCTCAAGAACTTTATCTTTATATTCTTTTGTGGTAAAACCTGTTATCTGCTTAAATTGTCGGTTGAAATGGGAAATATTATTATAACCGGTAGAATAGCATATTTCATTGCTGGTCATGCTGTTATTCGTCAATAATTTGCAAGCATTTAGAATCCTGACTTCATTTAAGAATTGTGAAAAGGTCTTATGGGTCTTTGATTTGAAGTAGCGACAAAAAGAAGCTTTTGTAAGGTTGGCTAAACTTGCAACTTCCTCAAGGGTAATTTCTTCGGAATAATGGATCATTACAAATTCCATTATTTCATTAATTCTCTCTGCGTCAGCCAGGTTAACAGAATTGGTGTATCCCGGACTGGAAAGTAAATTATATTCCAAAGTATTAGCTATTGAATATAATGTTTCTAAAAAATAAATCAGCCTCTTAAAACCAGAAGAGAAAACTGTTTTTTTGACCATTGATGATATCCTATCATGGTCTTTTCCCGGTTTTATAAAAACTCCCTGCTTCCCTCTGGAAAATAGTTTTTTAATATGAGCTAATTCCGGCAAATCAAAAAATCCCTCTTTGAGTGCATCATCACGGAAATGGATTACATACACATCTACAAAGAGGTTGTCATTTCCCCGATAAAAATCCTTATCGTTTCTCCAAACGTGTGGCAGATTAGAACTGATAAACATGAGATCACCATCGGAGAAGTTTCCAATATGGTTTCCCATGAACCGAATACCATAGCTCTTCTCTACAAAAATAATTTCGTGTTCAGGATGATAATGCCATGGATAATCCATATAAGGCGTAATTTCTCTTTTTACAGTTATTGAAGAAGCAGGTATATATGGTATCTTCTCAAGTTTGGGATCCATAATATCAACTAATTTTAGAATAAAATTAAGCTATTTTCACGAAAAGTATAAAATTTGTGAATATTATGAAAATTGAGTGTCTATTTTAGATAAAATGGTGGCTTATAGAACAATATTCTACTAATAACTTTGTAATCCAGGATTAATAGGTGTTTTATGAAAAGAAATAGGAAAGAAACAACTAATAAGTTCTACATATTCAAAGTAACATTAGTAGCCTCTGTAGGTGGCTTTTTATTTGGATATGATTTGGTCGTAATAGCTGGAGCGCTCCCTTTCCTTAACGAGTATTTTCATCTTTCATCTTCTATGCAGGGGTTTGCGGTTAGTAGCGCTATTCTTGGCGCAATTACAGGCCCTTTAGCTGGTTTATGGTTCTCTGAAAAATTGGGAAGACGAAAGACCATGATGATAGCGGCTATTTGTTTTATGATTTCGGCTATTGGTAGTGCTTTAGCGGTAACTATCTGGGATTTTGCCTTCTGGCGTTTTATCGGCGGAATTGGTATTGGTTTAGCCATGATGTCATCTCCCATATATATAGCTGAATTATCCCCTCCGGGAATACGGGGAAGCCTTGTTAATGTAAATCAACTTTCTAACGTGATTGGTATTAATCTGGCTGTTATAGCCGGTTACTTATTTTCATTTGATGGTTGGGGCTGGAGATGGATGTTTGGATCCGAAGCCCTCCCCGTTGCCTTTTTGATTGTTGGTTTATTATTTATACCAGAGAGCCCCAGGTGGTTGATTACACGAGATCGCATTAAAGAAGCTTTAAAAATATTAGCTAAAATAAATGGTTTATCAAGAGCAAAGGCTGAATTAGAGGAGATTCAAAAAGAGAAGCAAGTTGATAAAGGAGAGTTTAGAGAACTGTTGCAGCCCGGAGTTAAAACAGCATTTCTTATTGCTATTGTGCTGATGGTCTTTTCCCAGATCAATGGCGTGAACATGATGCTTTTATACGCTCCCACTATTTTATCTGATGCCGGAATCGATATAGGGACCCATGCTATTCTTAGTTCTATTCCGATATATTTGTTTATATTCATCTGTACAATTTTAGCTTTTGGACTAATAAAATGGTTTAGCCGCAGAGGGTTATTAATGACCAGCGTATTATTTATGGCAATAGGGCATGCCATCATGGCCATTAATCTACAACAGCAATGGCCTACTTTATACACATTGATTCCCATGCTTATAGGTACGGGAGCATTCACTTTGGGTTTTGCCCCTCTCAGCTGGGTTATTGTATCGGAAATATTGCCTAATCGCCTGCGTGGAAAGGGATTGGCCATTGTATGTTCTTTCCTTTACCTCTCGTCTTTTATATGCGCTCAATTCTTTCCGATGCTTACACACTGGTTTAACACCCGATTCAATAATTCCTCAGGTGTTTACTGGATATTTTGTAGCATCTGTTTGCTTTGTTTTCTTTTTACCTGGAAAATGATTCCGGAAACGAAAGGCCTGAGTCTAGAAAAAATTAGTGACTTATGGCAAACAAAAGATCGTTTGATACAGGGTAAGAGAATAAACACCCGCGCTATCAAAAGAAAAA